>JBHHZW010000006.1:0-24988 GCA_046758305.1 Bacteroidota bacterium
GACAAGGAAGTTGCGATGACGATCGAAAGCGTGGACTCTCTCCAACTGCACGACGTGCCCGTCCTCGACAGACCGCGGTTGATGATCCCACCGGACGATGGGAATGGACGACACTATCCGACCTACCAAATCGATACGCTCGATGAAGTTCCGCGATTTTCACCGGTTGGAGGTCCCGTGAAAATGACCCACACGGGGTCGGCGCACGATATGACGGGTCGGCTACAGAAGGATTCACCCGAAACCGTTCGGATGCTCATGCACCTGGAAGAGAAGATCCAACATCGAGCGGACGACCTCACCATCGTGAAGAAGGATCTGCAGGAGGGTGCGCAGACGCTCGTTGTGAGTTACGGGATCACTGCACGCACTGCCCAACAAGCAGTGAACGAAGCACGATCCAAGGGTTTCAAGGTCTCGTTTCTCAACCTCTTGACGCTCTTTCCAATTCCATCCCGATACTTGGTGAGAGTAGCTCAGGGTGTGAAGAGTGTCGTGATTCCCGAGGAAAACCTGAACGGGCAGTACCGTGGACAGATCCAGCACTTGTTTCCGGATAAGGTCGTGCGGGGGGTTAATGTTGTCGGCCGCATGATTACACCGGGAAGAATTCTTGCTGCCATCAATGAGGGTGAACGGTCTTGAACGCTCCGTGCACATCGTACCTCGTCGACAACGTCGCAATGCCGTTCTGTAAAGGCTGCGGTCACAGCCTCGCGGTTCGGCGGTTCAACGAAGCCCTCGTGAAACTCCAGCTGGATCCTGCTCACGTGTGCATCGTCAGCGACATCGGATGCATCGGACTTGTCGACGGGTTGTTCAACGATGTCCACACAGTCCACACCACTCACGGACGATCAACTGCCTTCGCAACGGGCATTGAAATTGCGGACTCGTTACTCGCCGATTCGAAACTGAAGATGATCGTGTTCATCGGTGACGGGGGGGCGATGATCGGGCTGCTGCATCTTGTACAGGCGTCTCTCATGAACGTTGACGTTACCGTTCTTCTCTGTAACAATTTTCTCTTTGGGATGACTGGCGGACAGAATTCGGCATTTACCCCATTGGATTTCGTCACGGCGACTACTCCGCACGGAAGTTTCACTCCTCCGATCGATCTCTGGAAGGTGATGGAAAGCTGTCAGGCAGGATTCATCGGACGGAAGTTGGCAACCGATGGTGGACTCTCCGACATCATCGCCGAAGCGATTGCCTATCCCGGGTTTGCGCTCGTGGAAATTGTCGAGTTATGTACAGAGTATGGATTGAGATATAACGACATCAGCGGTAAGACGCTCCGAGCCTTGATCGAACGGCATGGTCAGAAATTCAGCGTTGCTCGTCGGCCTGCTCGTCCTGAGTTTGGCAACCTCTACCGTAATCGATATCCCTCGGAAGACTTTCAGACTCATGAAGGGGTCGAGTACTTCGGGGTCCCTCGCTATCAGCATACGCTGGAGAATCCCGTGGGAATCATCCTTGCTGGGACGGCAGGAGAGCGTGTCCAATCCTCAGCCAGCTTCCTCTGTGAGGCAGCCGTTTCCTGCGGCCTTCACACGACGCAGAAAAACGACAATCCCGTGACACAAGGGTCGGGCTACTCCTTTGCGGAGGTCATCCTCAGTCCACAGCCGATTCTCTACACCGCGACCGACCGTCCGCACGCGGTGATTGTGGTTTCGGAGGAGGGCTTGGCGATGCTCAGCGCCAAACAAGTGTTGGAAAATCTCGCATTGAATTCGCACCTCATCATCGATTCCTCCCTTCCCGTCCCGTTGACAAAGGCACAGATTTATCGACTGCCATTTCGAAAAGATTTCGGGCCGAAAGGAGGGGCGCTCGCGGCGGTTGCATATTACTTAAAATTGTCTGACATTCTCCCGATAGAAGCACTGCGGGCTGTCTTCGAGCGGCTCGAGGAGGATGAGCGGAGGAAGCACGTCGCAGCTTTGCTGCGGATCGATGAGTACAAAACAAGCGAATTCAGTTAAGTGGAGGCGTCATGCGAACGATCATGGAACCGAAATCAACGTTGGAGGTGTTCGAGGCCGCGCTTCTCCGAGAGTGGGAAGCCTGCATATATTTTCACGACCTAGCGCGTCGAATGGCAGGCTGGGAGTTCGCGGGCCCGATGGATCAGCTTGTCCGGAAGCATGCCGCACTTCGGGATGAGCTCGAAGGAAGGCTCATGGAGATGCGCGCAGTGTGGAAAATTGACAAGGATATCAACGATTCGTTTGGATGATGGGCGTTGCGGGGTAGTGGACGAGATCCGCTTCCTACATCGTTCGTCTGGCTGAGCAAGTCGACATATGTTGAAGATAGAATCCCCTGTTGTATGAACCCATCACAGGAGCAAAAGTTCGGAAGACTCCCCTACTTTGTCTACAATCCAATCACTATTACTGGAGCTGCGATTTCTCTGGTAAGCTTCGGCACTATCCTCTTTGTTTTCATTACGGAATTGATCGCAGAGACGCCGAAAGCTTACCTCGGCCTCATTGCCTACGTTCTGCTGCCTGGGGTGCTGTTCATCGGACTGTTCTTTGTCGTTCTAGGCATCATCATCGAGCGGAGGCGGAGAAAAAAACTTGCGCCGACTGTGGAGCGATATCCGAGGATCGACCTCAATGATCCCCGGCACCGTGCGCTGTTTACCCTGTTCTCCGTTTCGACGCTCACACTTCTTCTTTTCACTGGTATTGGAAGTTTTAAGGCGTACGAGTATACAGACTCAGCGGAATTCTGCGGACAGCTCTGCCATGAAGTGATGGAGCCGGAATTCATAGCGTATCAACATTCTCCTCACGCTCGTGTGAGGTGTGTGGACTGTCATGTTGGTCCCGGTGCTGGCTGGTTCGTCCGATCGAAGCTTTCCGGAGCCTACCAGGTGTACGCGGTTCTGTTCAACAGATACCCCCGCCCGATTCCCACGCCGATCACAAACTTGCGTCCGGCACAAGAAACTTGCGAACAATGCCATTGGCCGCAACAATTTTTCAGCGAAAAGAAGGTCGTCAAGACGTACTTCAGAAAGGACGAGGAGAATACCCCTTGGACGGTGACGCTGCTGATGAAAATCGGTGGGGGCCATCAGGAAACCGGACCGACGACGGGCATCCATTGGCATATGAATATCGCGCACAAGATTACCTACGTTGCGGCAGACAGTCAGAAACAGGTGATCCCATGGGTTCGTTCTGAGGATTACCAGGGGAACGCTGTGGAGTACGTGAGTACCGAGTACCCGCTAAGTGAGCAGGAAATCGCTGAATCGAAAAAGTATCGGATGGACTGCATGGATTGTCATAATCGGCCGACCCACGTCTTTTATCCCCCTGACGAATTGGTGAACCTGTGGCTGGCGCTCGGTCGGATAGATCCCAAGCTTCCCTATGTTAAGAGCACCGTCGTAGAGGCGCTGGCACAACCCTACAGCTCGAGGCAGGTGGCCGTCGATAGTGTTGAGATCATCATCCGCGAGTTCTATGATACTGAGTATTCGGATCTCAGCCAGACAAGTGCGAGGGCAATCGAAAACGCGGTCGAGGAAACGAGAAAAACCTACAGTCGAAATTTCTTTCCTTCAATGGGGGTTAGCTGGCGAAAATATCCAAACAACGTCGGCCACCTGTATGATATCGGATGCTTTCGATGTCATGACGGCAATCACGTAAGTCCTGATGGCAAGGTCCTTTCGCGGGATTGCAATACGTGTCACACGATTCTTGCTCAGGGAGAAGGACTCAATCCCACGGAGGTCTCGCTTGAGGGACTTCCGTTCGAACACCCAGAGGATATCGGTGGGGCCTGGATGGAAATGAATTGCAGTGACTGTCACACGGGGGAATGAAATCCCACAGGAGGGGTGAAACAGGGGATTCTTGAGTAGTGGAGCAGACGGTTTGAGCCTGAGAAAATCTGCCCAAGTCTACGATTCCATGTCACTCACTAAGAAGGAGTAGACCAATGAATCAAACTATTCTTTTGATGGTACTTGCTGTTATCATGCTGCGTCCCTCCGCTCTTACGGCGCAGCACAAGTATGTTGGAATCAAACTGTGTGCCCCATGTCATCGGACGGCGAAGCAGGGGAAACAGATGGATATATGGCAAAAGACCAAACACGCTGAGGCCTACGCGATCTTGGATTCCGCCGAGGCGAAGGAGATCGCGAAAAAGATAGGTCTCACGAAGCCTCCTGTGGAAAGTGCGGAGTGCCTGAAGTGCCACGCACCTCAACATGATGTGGACCCGAAGCTATTTATGAAGACATTCAATCTCCAAGATGGAGTCCAATGCGAAACGTGCCATGGGCCGGGGTCGGAATACAAGTCGCTCAGAGTGATGAAGGACAGAAAAAAAGCGATTGCGGCAGGAATGGTCTTGGCCTCCAGTGATTCCAGCTTATGTCAGAAGTGCCACAATGAGGAAAGCCCGACGTTCAAGGGATTTGACTACAAAGAGATGTGGGAAAAAATCAAACATCCTGTTCCGGCGGCGAAGAGAGGAAAGTGAACCAATCCATATCGACACCTCCTGGATCGTCGAAAGCTCCAGCAGGACGGCGTGACTTTCTAAAATATCTTCTGGGCGCCAGCTTCGTCGCATGGCTGGCATCCGTGCTGTATCCACTGCTTGCCTATCTCCGGCCACCGAGGATGGGCGAGGTGGAGGTGACAAGCCTTAAGGTTGGCAAGGTCAGCGACTTCCAACCGGAGAGCGGAACGATCTTTAAGTTCGGAACGAGACCTAGCCTTCTTGTGAAGACTTCATCGGGAGAATTGAAAGCATTTTCCGCGGTCTGTACCCATCTCGACTGTACCGTGCAGTACCGAGGGGACCTCGGTGTCATCTGGTGCGCCTGTCATAACGGGAAGTACGACCTGAACGGACGTAACATCGCAGGACCACCTCCGCGCCCGCTCCAGGTCTATAAGGTCATCGTCAAGGATGAAGACGTTATTGTTTCGAAAGAAACATAGGACATCTGGATGAAAAACGGGCGCTTTTTCCAGAGACTGTACAGATGGCTCGATGAACGCTATCGGGTTGAAGAAATCTTTCAGCTGGTCGAGAAAAAATACGTCCCTATCCATCGACACTCGGTGTGGTATTACTTCGGAGGCGTCACCTTATTCCTGTTCCTCATCCAGGTGGTAACAGGAATCTTACTGCTACTGTACTACAAGGGTAGCGAAGATCTGGCCTTTGAAAGTATCCAGTTCATCATGTCAAAGGTTGAGTTCGGTTGGCTGATCCGATCCATACACAGTTGGTCCGCGACTTTGATGATCCTCGCAGCCTTCGTCCACATGTTCAGCGTGTTCTTTACGCGTGCTTATCGGTCACCTCGTGAGCTGACGTGGTTCAGCGGCATGCTTCTGTTCTTCCTTGCCTTAGGGTTCGGCTTCAGTGGCTATCTTCTGCCGTGGAATGAACTGGCTTTCTTTGCAACGAAAGTCGGTACTGATATCGTCGGGAAAATTCCATTTATCGGCAGCCCGCTGTTGGAATTTCTTCGAGGAGGAGAAGATGTTACAGGCGCGACACTGTCGCGCTTTTTTGGATTTCATGCGGCGATCTTGCCCGGGATTTTCACTGTGATCCTCGTGCTCCATCTATTCTTCGTGCAGCGCCAAGGCATGAGCGAACCGCTTGAATCAGGTACCCAAGTGGGCACCGAGCACAAACGAATGCCCTTTTTCCCCAATTTTCTCCTCCGTGATCTGCTGTTCTGGCTCATTGTCCTGAACCTGCTGGCCATCCTTGCAGTCTTCTTTCCGTGGGAATTAGGAAAAAAAGCTGACTTGTTCGCTCCAGCACCTGCTGGCATCAGACCAGAGTGGTACTTCCTTTTCATGTTCCAGACGCTGAAACTGCTCCCCTCGAAAATTCTCTTCTTCGAAGGGGAACTCATCGGTATCCTGGCGTTTGGAGTGGCCGGGGTGCTCTGGACGCTCGTGCCGTTCTGGGACATACAGAGCAACCGAGGACAAAAAGGAAGGTTTATCACCTACCTCGGTATTTTCGCGGTCATGTACATTATTCTCCTCACGGGATTTGGCTATCTTGATGAGTGATTGAATGAGACACCCGGAACTCATCGTTTTGTTGTTTCTGATGACTGTGCCCGCCATCGCGGAGGATGCTCCATCCCAGGGGAAAGATCAATGCTTTGCCTGTCACCAAGCGTTTGAAGATCCCGTGGCGGAGCTCTACGTTAAGGATGTTCACTACAAGACAAACATTTCGTGCGCAGACTGTCACGGAGGCAATTCGCGATCTGAAGATATGGACGAGGCGATGAGCGAGCAGGCAGGCTTTGTAGGAGTTCCTCGCGGGGACCAGAGCTCTGAGCGCTGCGCCCAGTGTCACTCCGATGCTGAGTACATGAAAGCGTTCAACCCGGCGATCGCAACTGATCAGTTTTCAGGCTACACCGCGAGTGTTCACGGCCGGAACACGATCGCTGGTGGGGAGCGTCTTGTGCAATGTACTACCTGCCATGGCGTTCACAACATCCTGCCGGTCCGGGATCCCCGGTCTCAGGTTTCCCCAGCGAAGGTCGTCCGTACGTGTGTGCGATGCCACGGTGATGCAACGTTCATGCGGCAATACAACCCTGCTCTTCCTGTTGACCAGCTTGAAAAGTACAAGACGAGCGAGCACGGGCGAAGATGGCTTCGGGGAGATGGAAAGGCGGCTCAGTGTGTCAGCTGTCATGGTAATCATGATATCCTTCCAGCGAGCGACGTGCGATCCTCAGTTTATGCCATCAACCTTCCTAGCACGTGTTCGAAGTGTCATGGCAACGCTGATTACATGAAAGAGTACGGGATCCCGACGAATCAGTTCAGACGATTCTCCGAAAGCGTCCATGGGAAAAAACTTTTAGAAGAGAGGGACGTATCCGCACCGTCGTGCAATGACTGTCATGGAAACCACGGTGCCGTCCCTCCGGGGGTGCAATCGATTTCGAACGTGTGCGGAACTTGTCACGCGTTGAACGCAAAACTCTTCGCTGGAAGCCCACATAAGAAAGCATTCGACGAAGGCGGTATTCCAGAATGCGAGGTCTGTCACGGGAATCACTACGTGTTCCCTCCGACGAGGGATATGCTGGGGGTTGATGAAAAGGCGATCTGTTCAGACTGCCACTATCCGAGTGGAACATCTCAGGCTTACTCGGTAGCCGCGGCCATGAGGATGCTCGTAGATAGTCTGTCCCGTCAGGAAGAGGAAGCGCGACGGCTTCTTGAGGAAGCAGAACAGAAAGGCATGGAGGTCTCCGAATCAAGGTTTCACCTCCGAGCTGTGCGGCAGGCAGTGATCGAATCGCGGACCGTCCTGCACAGTTTTGACCTCGAAAAATATCGTGGAGTCATCACTCGCGGACTCGTCGTCGGTAAGGGTGTCACTGGGGAAGCTCAAGAGGCCATCGAAGAGTACTACTTCCGGCGCATCGGTTTGGGCATTTCGACACTCATCATCACCGTCCTAGCTGTGGCCATCTACTTGAGGATTCGGAGAATAGAGCGACGCGGCATCTAAGGTCTCACCTTCAAACGAAAGGCGGTCTCTCGATGAGACCGCCTTTTCTAATTTTCCGCACACATTACTCCACGGCAGCTGCTAGAACATCGTTCGCAACGTGACTGTAATCTCGTGCAATTTGTCCGGATGCACTGCCGGATCGGTGTCTTGCAGGTCGATGCGACCAGATAGAGCGACTCGCATGTTTCCCCGTGGAAAATATGAAAGCGATCCCGTGAGCTTATTGAAATCCAGCGACTCTGGATTCAAGTGAGAGTCCACACGATCATACTGCAGGACGCCGTAGATCTGAGGCGTAAAGGTGTAGCCTAGTTGAACTACGCCGCTGCGGAATGTATTCTTCTGTTCGTTATTCGCGCCTGCCAAAGTCCAGTTATCATCCTGACCGTAAAAGAATCCGGCGATGAAGTCCACTGATTCGTGTCGCACGTTGAGTGCCGGCGAGACGCGCCAGTAGACGTTTCGCTTTTGTGCGGTTGCTGTTTCTTTGGTATCGACGCCCCTAACCGCCCAGAATGTGATGGCACTCCCTTCAAAGTCGCCCGAAGTATGTTCGAGGCGAAGCGTTCCAAACACGTTCTTGTCCGTGTTGGGATCAGCCAGCTTCGGACCATTCACAACTCCTACGGAGTAGAGAACCGGCCCCTGATATCCGTAAAATTCTAATCCCGGGTATGCTGAGGCAAGGACTGCGGAATCCTCGCCCTTTCCGTTAGAAGATTTCACGAAAGAGATTCCTTGGATTTTGACGTTGGATATCATGCGAAGACGGCCCGAAATCGCATGCCAATCCATGGGAGAAAGCTGCCCCACGCGGACGTTTGCCGCACCAGCTGGACCAAAGAGGTTGTGAAAACCAAGTCGGAACCAACTGTTCTTAACTTCTTTTTTTGCTGTATTAAATTCCGTTTCGATAAACACTCCTACGTTCTTGTAAATGGAGCCCGCCGTAAAGACCTGGACCCAAATTGGTTTTCCGAGGTCGAATGACGTCTTAGGCTCTCCGTTTTCCACACGGGCATTCGTCTTCACTTCGAGAGGTGTATAGTTGAGACGAACTCCAAGAAAATTGCCTAGCTGATCGATCACGAGGTGAGGGCTGATCGGCTCCTTCCCCAAGTCATCCCCGTCCTCCTCGCCGGGCAACTGGTAGCCGTTGCGCATGAATTGTTCCCCGAAGTAGTTCAGGCGGGGGAAGGCTGTATGGCATGTCTGACAGGATAACTTGTACTTTCTGGCCCATTGAGAGGTGCCGAACGCTTGATTAGTCGAGGCCAGTAATAAAAGAATTAGGGCGAGGCCACCGACTGGGAGCCAACGACAAGAGACCCACCAAGCCGTGCGTAAGCCACCCAAAAGTGTTGGAAAATCAGCAGCGATTTTCATAGCAGATACCTCCTCATAATGTGAAGTGGTAGAAAAGCATTCTAGGTGTGGTACTGCAATGCAATTCCTGTGCCATATTAAAATCTGCCCATTCAGTAAGTAACGCACAGTTCAATGGGAAAAGGATCTTAAATGCGAGAACGAGAGACAGAATTCTATCTCTGGAACTGGAGGGAGTCCATCAGCCGCGCTGCAGCGTTCGATTTCAGAAGACATTTACTTTCTGTTGTAAACGGAATGTAAGGATTCCTGCTCGATCTTGAACCATAGCAAACATAACTATTCTCGGAAAAAGGCGCAACTTCCTTACCAAATCTGAAAATTCCCCTCGGTTCATTCTCATTTGTAAAAAAGTCTGAAGGCATCACTGTGGAATTACCCCAAAATTGTGCGAAATGAAGGGTACACAGGTCTCTTTTTTGTGATTCTATGGCATAGAACTTGCCTTTTTCACAGAAACAGAGGAGGCAAGATTCATAACTGGAGAGCGAGGTAAACCTTTGTGAAGCATATCCTGGCGTTGGTTTTCCTCGCGGCACTGTGGAGCCCCGTTGCGCAAGCCCAGCGGTTGAGTGGCCGACTCCTATCGTCGTTCTACACGTGGGAACGATTGATGTCATTGTCCCGGTCCATCCGGAGGGATGGACTGAGGTGACATCTCCAGAATTTCACGGTGAGCTGATTCGAGCAACACAGTGGGACTTGAAGCAATGTCAGCAGTGTCATGGCAGAGAATATTCAGGGGGAACTAGCCGTATCTCCTGCGAGCCTTGTCATGCAGCCCCGGATGGACCGGAGGCGTGCTTCACCTGCCACGGTTCGGCGAACAATCCGGCTCCTCCGTTGGACCTCGATGACAACATGGAGTCATTGTTCCCCGGAGTTGCAGCTCATCAGGAGCATCTGGTTTCCGCTCTGCAGTCCAAGCCCATGGCGTGTTCTGAGTGTCACATCGTACCGACCGAGATGCATGCAGCAGGTCACGTCGGTTCCGACCTGCCCGCCGAGCTGATATTCGGTGGCCCGTTAGGAAACGCGGTCACGAACGAGCCAACGACAGAGGACTACGATCTCCTGCTTCCGACGACTACGCCAGATCCGAGCTACGACATACAAACAATGACCTGCAGTGGTAGCTACTGTCATGGGAATTTCAAGAACGGAAATAACTTCACGGTCGCGTGGACAATGGTTGGAACAGGTGAGGCAGAATGCGGAACGTGTCATGGTGGCCCGTCCACTGGTGATCCTCTCCCGAAAACAGTTGCTGAGGGTGGATCGCATCCAGGCTTTCCATCGTGCTCGCTCTGCCACGGTGATGTGGTGGATGATAATCTGAATATCATCGACCAAGAGAAACACGTCAACGGTAAGCTGAACGTGTTTGGAACGGAGCGTGACTCTTAGCGGTCCACGGAGGTCACCATGGTCTTGACAGAAGAACGGGTAGAACGACTTCCTCAGAATGCCAGCGGGAAGTATTACGTGACAAGCGAGTGCAACGGCTGTGGCCTCTGCTATTCTATCGCCATGCGAAACATCGACTACACGTACGATGGGAAGCTCTACTTCGTCTTCAAACAGCCTGAGACCCAGCAGGAAGGCGAATTCCTCTGCGAGGCGATGGAGTTGTGTCCGTTGAACTGCCTGAAGGACGACGGCGCGCACCTTGGCTTGTGAAGCAGGTCGAAGAAAGTCTCTAGTCTCGTACATGCCCGAGCGCACGTATTAGCAGGAGTCGATCGTGCATTCACTCGTTGAGTTTCTTCAAGGGCAAGAGATGTACATCGTCGGATTGGTTGTCGTTGCAATTTTCCTGCCGCTCGAACGGTGCTTGAAGCGACTCCCGAAACCAGTTGAGCATATTTGCAACGGAAATCAACACCTTTAGAGACCAGCCTGTGAACATCCGGATTGTGAAGGAGAATCCACGCTACGAGCGTCGAGTGGCGCTGACACCTGCAGGTGTGCAGACGTTGGTGGAGCTCGGAGCGAACCTGTATGTATACACTCAAGCAGGATGTGTGTGTCCCTTTAGCGGCGAGGAGCATCAAAGAAATAGTGTAGAGATTGTCTGCGGGAGGGATGAACTGTTCGGACAACCTGACAACGCTCCGAAACTGTCTCTGCCGACCGAGACTGACAATTCCCACCGGATCATCAACCTGTCAGAGTGGTAACCAGGCCGTTCAGAGGATGCAATGAAGCTCGAGCCATATTGGGAAGCCGTACGGCACAAAGTGTGCGCCAACTGCGTCGACGGCGACGGCAAGGGGAACTGCAAGTTGTCCGGGGAGAACTGGTGCGGCCTGCAGGAACATTTCCCGCTTATCGTCCAGGTCGTGAAGAATGTCCACAGCGATTCGCTTGGCGAATATATCGTCGCCCTCCGCGACATCGTCTGCGCTCAGTGCCGACATCAGAGTCCGGATGGACTGTGCAGATACCGGCAAGCGGTCGATTGCGGACTGGACCGATACTTTCCGATGGTTGTTCAGGCAATCGAGGAGGCGGAGTTAAAACTGTCATTCTCGCCGGGCCGCTGACGGCTTGTGAAATACCTGGACCGCAGTTTGAACACGCATATCTTCCTTGTCGGGTCCCCGCCTGCAAATGCCTCTGCTGGAGGCTTTGTTCCTCGAGCGTGTTGACATCTGCTCTCGAACCAAGCCTATCTCATGACCGGGAGAGGTCCCAGCATATATTCTTACAACTGAGAAGTGTCCACCGTCATTTGCGGTAGAAAGGCGCCGTAGCGCTGCAGTGTAAAACATTTCTTGGCACAGAGTTTGCGGTCTCGGCGAGAGGCGGTGTTGTAGTTCCTTCTTAAGCTCAGAAGGTTTCCTTCATGGTGATCAACCCAAACAAGCTTTTCCGCTGGTTGAGTATCCGCAGCAAGCTCGTCATCGCCTTTGTGGGCCTTTCCCTTCTCCCCCTGCTGGTAGTTGGGTCGTACGCAGTGATCACGAAGGTTCGGATGATGGAGGACATCGCCCTGGAAAACTTGACTCACGATGTTCACAGCATCCGCGAGAAGACGAGCAGCTTCCTCTCCACGGTTGAAAGCGACCTTAGGGTCCTTCGAGGATCAAGATTGATTCGAGACTTTCTCTCCCGTGTTGAACAGTCATCACGACACATACGCTCACAGACATCTAAGCAGCTGGTGGCAGAACTTCTCGCGTTCGTTCGATCAAAGCGCGTTTACTACCAGATTCGACTGATCGCGAGTGACGGGACGGAGTTACTTCGGGTGGAGCAGAAAAATCCCCTCGATTCTCATCCTTCCTTTTCTGCTGTACCCGTCGAGCGATTACGGACATCCCGGGAAGCCTACTCCTTTTATCTCGTCGAGAAGCTCGGCGATGGACAGATCGCGTTCGCCCCTGCAGAGCTGCTTACACCGCACAGCGACCTGCTTCCGGTGTTCACCTTTGTCACCCCGCTCGCTCAAGAGGGCACTGAGCAGCGCGGTCTCCTCATCGCCAATGTGTTTGCCAAAGATCTGTTCCAGGCGGTCGAGAGCAACAGGCATCTCGGGATCAACGGAACAATAGCCATCGTCAGCAGTGACGGTCACTATCTCTATCACTCTGAGAAGAAATCCGACTGGAACAGGTTGCTGGCGTCTCGGGAAGAAGACATCTTGCAAAAGGATTATCCTCGATCGATTACAGATGCGATTTTTTCCGGGGAGGAAGGGACGGTGAGCGAGGGGGCTGACGAAATCATCAGCTATGCTCCTTTGTTCGAATCTCCATCTGTCTTTCCTAATTTCTATTTTGTATTTGAGAGCGTTCCGAAGGATGTAATTTTCGGATCAGTGTACTCTTCGACCCTATTGCTGGCGGGCATTCTTTTTGTATTTCTGGCTGTCTCGGCGGCCCTTGCTCTCCTAGCAACTCGACAATTCACAAAGCCCGTTGCGGAGCTTCAGAGAGGCGCGGAAATTGTTGCGCGTGGGGACTATGGCCATCGGCTCCGCGTCGAAACTCATGATGAGATCGAGACGCTCGCTGGACATTTTAACATCATGGCAGAAGCTCTGGAAAAGCACGAGCAAGAGATTCACCGTCACCGCGTGAAGCTCGAGGAATTGGTGGAGCATCGGACGAAAGAGCTCTATGAGGAGAAAGGCAAATTACAGGCAATTCTCGATAACGTGCCGAGCGCATTTGTGCTCCTTGACCACGAATTTCGTATTCAGTCTGCTAGCGCTGCTTTTGAATCGGTGACTGGCCTGCGACCGGAAGATGTGAAGGGAAAGGATTGTGAAGCTGTATTCTGCAGAAAGGGTTTCTGCAGTAGCTGTATATCTCGTGACGCTGTGTTAACTGAAAGGATTCAGAGTCATGTCGATCACGTTGTGAGTCGCAAAGAGCCGGAGAGATATCTAGAACACATCGCAATCCCGATGAAAGAGCAGGGACGGCTTACAAGCATTCTCGAAATCATCACAGATGTTACGCGGCGTCAGAAGTTCGAAGAGAACGCCATTCGGACAGAGCGGCTGATGGCGGTTGGTGAAATGTCCGCGTTCATCGCGCATGAAATTCGTAACGCACTCACCTCAACGAAGATGATTCTTCAGCTCCACCGTGAATCTGCCGCCAGTCGAAGCTCGGACAGAAAATCGCTCGAAGTCGCCCTCGATTCGGTCTACCATCTTGAAGGAGTGGTGACAGGACTGCTAAACTTTGCGCGGCCAAGGCCGTTTGTGTTTCGGCAGGCGACCCTCAATGCCGTCGTATCCGAATCCATTGCGTTCGTGCGGCCTCATCTCAGCTCTAAACGCATTGCCCTCCAGCAGAAACTTGATCCTTCGCTACCAACTATGACTCTCGATGTGGCACACCTCAGAGAAGCAGTTGTGAACCTTCTGTTGAACGCCGTTCAAGCGCTCGACGGCCGCGGAGGGATCTCAGTCGCAACTTCAACGAAAACGTTGAGGAAAACGCTGCGTGAGTATGTCATCGGACCCATCAGTGGAGATGGCAACATGCAAAGTGTTGCGGAACAAAAAGAACTCATACTGTCAAAGGGGGCAAGGGTGGCTCTTGTTGAAATAGCGGATACAGGGAGAGGGATGGATCGTAGAAATCTGAGGCAGATTTTTGAGCCGTTCTTCAGCACGAAATCGAGTGGAAGCGGCCTTGGACTTCCCATGGCGAAGCGGATCGTCAACGCGCATGGAGGCATAATCAGCGTGTGGACTCGCAAGGGGGGAGGATCGAAGTTTACGGTGGTTATACCACTTGTGAAGCATGACGTTGGCTTTCAGCATCAGTCAGGGGCGGAGCTGTCCACATGAAACATCAACATCAAAAGCCAACAATCTTGATCGTCGACGACGATGATCGAATTTTGTACGCTTTCAATTCCATGTTCAGCCGACAGGGATTCCGGACGGTCGAGGCACGTGATGGTGTTGAGGCGCTTGAGAAAGTCGCCGGTGAACATCCTTCGGTAGTGATCATGGATATCACGATGCCAAAACTCGATGGCCTCACAGCTCTTCGGAAGATCAAGGCACGGAACCGGAGTATACCTGTCATCATCATCACGGGCTTCGGCACAATGGATACCGCGATCAAGGCGACGCAACTAGGCGCATTCGAGTACATCACGAAGCCAATCGATGTTGACAGAATTCGAGATATTACGCTGCGTGCACTTGCAAGTACGTCAGAGAGGCTCGCTCAGCCCTCGGAACGGGCGCTGTTGGATGCGAACGTGGTTGAGCCATACGAGATCGTCGGGACAACCGGAAAAATGCAAGAGGTGTATAAGTTCATCGGTGCTGTCTCGGTGACGCCAAACCACACGACGGTTCTGATCGTTGGGGAGACTGGAACCGGCAAGGAGCTCGTAGCGCGCGCCATTCACCAGCACGGTGCGAACTCCGGAGGGCCCTTCGTGCCCATCAATTGCATTGTACTTCCGGAATCACTGCTGGAGTCGGAGCTTTTCGGGCACGAGAAGGGCGCGTTCACGGGGGCGTTCGCACGAAAGCTGGGGAAATTCGAAATCGCTCATCATGGAACCATCTTTCTTGATGAGATCGGAAACTTATCGCCGTCGCTCCAACAAAAGCTTCTGCGAGTGCTTCAGGAGCGGGAATTTGAGAGAGTCGGAGGTATGGAGACGATCCGCGTCAGCGCGAGGTTTATTGCGGCCACGAATCGAGATCTTCAGGCGGAAGTGAAGAAAGGAAATTTCAGAGAGGATTTGTTCTTCCGTTTGAACGTCGCGACCATTCACTTGCCTCCTCTCCGGGACCACACCGAAGATATCCCGCTACTTGCCGAGTACTTCCTTGTGAAGTACAACACGGAATTAAAAAAGTCGATTCGAGAATTCTCCGAAGATGCCATTAGCGCACTCAAGACTTATTCCTATCCGGGAAATGTGAGGGAGCTCGAAAACCTTGTCGAGCGGGCGGTTATGTTGACTCGAACAGAATTGATCACCCGTGATGTCCTACCAGAAACTCTGCTTGCATCCAGTGAGCAGGACCTGAAGCGCCCGTTGAATAGTCCGACGTTTCGGAAATCTCGTGCATACATCATCGATCAATTCGAGCAACAATTCTTGCAGGAATTGCTCATTCTTCACCGCGGCAACGTCACCGCAGCCGCGAGGGCATCGAAGATGACGCGCCAGAATCTTCAGCGGCTGATGGCCAAGCACGGTATTCGAGCCAATCGGTTCAGAACGTGAGAGGCTGATCGGCCTCGCGATGGAATGCTGGTTCTCCCTTTCCGATTCTCCCTTCTTTAGCGTAGCCAATTCCCCATTTGCACCGCGCCAAGCGTCTGTTTGCACATTGTACTTTTCTCTTGATTTGCATCCAGGGGATGGTGCAATTTTCGCCGTTTTTGCCTGATTCGCCCCGGATCTCGCTGGCATAAGAGTTGCTCAGCATCAGATAGAAGCGTATCTGGAGGCGATTCCATGACACAACCTCCGAGAGTACTCGTCGTTGACAATGACGACAATATCCTTCGTGCATTTCGAAGGTTTCTCAAGAAAGAAGAGTGTCTGATGGAAGCGGCTTCAAGTGCTGAAGAGGCGCTTACGAAACTCAAGCGGTCCTCGTATGACCTCGTCATCACTGACGTCAGAATGAGCGGCCAATCGGGCGTGACCTTTTGTCTACACATCAAGCACAAGCATCCAGACCTCCCCGTCATCGTGATCACCGGCTACCCGGATCTGATCAGTGAGACAGAGGTCAAGAAGTTGGGCGCGGACTATTTCTTTCTTAAACCTTTGGAGCTTGACAAACTTCGTAAGGCTATCCGAGAGTGCTTACATCTCAACGACACACAAACCAACACAGCTGTACGTCATGTTCCACCACTTCATAGGAGGTTGCCATGAAGCGTCGATTTCTTCTTCTTATTGTGGGGTTGTTCGTGACCATATTGTTGACTGAACAAAGCGCCGCGATTCCCGTCTTCTCCAGGAAGTACAAAACCAGTTGTTCTACCTGTCACTACGCCTTTCCAATGCTGAACGCATTCGGTGAGGCGTTTCTGAACAACGGCTACAGATATCCGGGCGTTGACGAGGACTACGTGAAGGAAGAGCCCGTAAGACTCGGGTCCGAAGGTCAAAAGAGAGCCTGGCCTAATGCCATTTGGCCTGCAGACATTCCCGGTACGTCGCCGTTGGCCGTGCGTGCTATTGGTCGGGTCAACTACGGGGCGGTCGAAGAAATAAAATGGAATTTCGAACTTCCTCATGAAGTTGAGGTCTTCTACGCTGGAACCATCGGAGAGAACTTTTCATTCTTCGGAGAGGTGGAAATCGAGAACGAGGATGGGGAACTTGAGTTCGCATTTCCTCTCTTCCTTCAGTACGACCATAGTCCTGGGTTTCACGTGAGGGCCGGTTTCGTATCGGCAGATCCAACCCCGACACACCTCCGTTTGACACGTAATCATTACAACGTGGCAAGTTTGAGGACGCGCAACCGATTCCGCCTAAGGGGAGACGCTGCAGGGATCGAGCTTTGGGGTGCTGGGAATGGACCCGACGGACGCGGTGGTTTCACGTACCGCGCCGGGATCGTTAACGGTCAGGGTGGAGTTGCCGATGTAAACAAAGAGAAAGACTTCTATGGACGCGTCACCTACAAGATCGGAGGTTTGGGTGAAATTGGTGGTGCTGAGGCAGGAGCGGCCGGGAAGATTGACTTCTATATTGACAACTCCTTAACGCTCGGCGCATTTGGATACATCGGGACGGCTTCGGGGGCTTTGCCGGACGAAGACTTTAGAATCCTCGGGGGTGATGTGGACTTCTGGTACGACGGGTTCATCCTTAACGGTATGATCATGTCGATGAACTCGGAGATCAACGGATTGCCCGATCGGACGTCTTTAGCATTTTACGTCCAAGGGCAAGCTGTCCTCCACCCATGGCTGATTGGCCTAGTCCGGTTTGAGTGGGAGGACAGAGATACTGACCTCGATACAGTGGAGCCCATCTACTCGATCATCCCAGGTATCACAGTGATGGCGAGAGCCAATGTCAAGCTTGTATTTGAGTTCAAGAAACCGCTCGATGATGCCAATGAGAAAAAGGATGCATTCGTTTTGCAGATGGAATTCGGCATCTAAGGTACTTCCGTAGGTCGCATGAGGCGATCGCCGGTCCGACGGTCACTCTGGACCAAGACTTGCTTCAGAGTGACCGTTCGAGGTGTTCAAGCGAACGATCGGCTTTCGATCCTTGCAGTCAACGTAACCATCTTTGACAGCGGAGCAACCGCGGAGAATCGACGGCTCCGGCCGATGGTGCATCAACAGAAAGGGGAAGAAATGAGAACGCTCATATTAGTTGTTGCAATTCTCGTCTTAAGCTCTTCTGCGGCTCTGATGGCAGGCGACATCAAAGGCAAGGTGACAGCGAGGGGCGCAAAACACGGCGGCGATGCGGTAATCTACATCGACAAAATGCCAGGAAAAACATTTGAGCCGCCGGAGGAACATGTCCTGATGGATCAGAAAAACCTCGTATTCATTCCTCACGTTCTTGCCGTTCTTGCCGGAACTACTGTTGACTTCCTGAACAGCGACGATGTCATGCACAACGTTTTCACTCCTGACAAGTGCGCGGAAAAATTCAACCTCGGCACCTGGCCGAAGGGTCATGTCCGGTCGTACACGTTTAAGGAGCCCGGATGTGTGGCTGTGATGCTTTGCAATGTCCATCCTGAAATGGAGGCTTACGTCGTCGTCCTTGAAACTCCCTATTTTGCAGTCAGTGCGAAGGACGGAAGCTTCGAGATAAAGGATGTTCCAGCGGGTGAATACACCTTGAAAATCTGGCATGAGAAGCTCAAGGGTGATGATCAGACGATCGAAGTTGCCGAAGAAGGAGTGATCACGGTCAACTTTAGGCTGAAACGGTAAGCGGAAGATTCTTAGCGCATGTATTAAATCTCGGCGGAACCGCATTCTTAACGGGACGGCTTGAGCAAGATGGTGACGTCAATCGAATGGACTTGGATTTCCGAAGTGGCCGAACCGAGGTGAGCGCACCTTGGATCCATTGAAGCCAGCTATTGAATGGTAGGCGCGATCTAGGCTTCTGAATCGAGCAGAGGTGTGGGGATGTCTGAACAGATCAAATTTGTCGATCTTGAATGGCTCGACTCGAACTTTCCGTGCATGGCTGCGTGTCCCGTACACACGGAAGCTGGACGATATGTTGCGCTCATTGCAGAAGGGAAATACCAGGAAGCTTACCATGTTGCGCGCCGCCCAAACCCGTTCGCATCGATCTGCGGGCGCATCTGTGCTGCGCTCTGTGAGCCCGCATGCAGACGGGGCGAGCTCGACCAACCCATTGCTATCCGCGCGCTGAAACGCTTCGTTTGTGAACGCTATGGCGTCGAAAGCATGATTGACCTCGAAAAATTGAAAGAGGTCTTTGGGAGGACAGTCAAGAAGAACGGCTTAAGAGTCGCGGTCGTCGGTGGCGGTCCAGCTGGATTTTCTTGTGCTCATGACCTTGCATTGTTGGGATATGAAGTGACAGTGTTTGAAGCTCAATCGGTTGCGGGAGGAATGCTTCGTCTTGGTGTTCCGGAATATCGTCTTCCTCGGGAACTCGTACGGCTCGAAATCAACACAATCTTGAGCCTCGGTGTGGAGCTCAAACTCAATTCTGCCATCGGTCGCGACTTTACGATTTCTGATCTCAAGAGGCAGGGCTATCGAGCCTTCTTCATCGCCATCGGCGCACACAAGAGCCGTGACTTGAGGATCCAAGGAGTTGAATTCGATGGTGTCTTCCGAGCCGTGGACTTTCTCCTGAATGTCAACCTTGGATATCGAGTGGAAGTGGGGAATAAGGTCATCGTCATCGGTGGTGGCAATGTCGCTATCGATGTGGCTCGAATGGCTGCCCGACAGGAGAAAGTGGAAGTCGGGCACGTCACGGAAGTAGCCGAAGCGTTGGACGTAGCCCGGTCTGCTGTTCGCTTTGGGGCGAAAGAAGTGCACATGGTTTGTCTCGAAGACTGGCACGAGATGCCTGCCACTAAGGAGGACATCGCCGAGGCGCTTGAGGAGCGAATCCAAATCCACCCTCGTAAAGGTCCAAACAAAATCTTAGGGAAGGACGGAAGAGTCGTGGGACTTGAGACCATTGACTGCGTTTCAGTCTTCGATGCTCAAGGACGGTTCAATCCGAGATTTGCTCCGGGAACGGAGGAGGTGATGGAGGCGGATACGATGATCATGGCGATTGGTCAGACATCCGACCTGTCTTGGATTCGGCCGGAGGATGGAATCGAAATCACAGCTCGCAACACCATTCAAGTTGATCCCAACACTCTAATGACAACAGCACCTGGCGTCTTTGCCGGTGGTGATGTCTCCTTTGGCCCTCGAAATGTCATCGAGGCCATTGCCAACGGGAAAAAAGCAGCACAGTCGATTCACAAGTACATGACTGGAGAGAGAGAAAAAAAAGTTGAAGTTGATTTTGGCGACAGAGAGGTTGAAATCATTGTTCAGAACACGTCGGACTACAAGCGATCGTGGGGATATGAGAAGACTCAACGGGTTCCAATCCCCGCTCTTTCTGTTGATCGTCGTATAGGCGTGGCGCAGGTCGAGCTTGGCTACATAGAGGAGCAAGCGCGGCGAGAGGCTTCCCGATGCCTTCACTGCTGGGTGAACACAATCTTCGAGCCGGGAGGCGAAGAGACTGGGACCGAGTGCATTCTCTGTGGTGGGTGCGTGGACATTTGCCCGGAAAATTGCATCGAGCTCGTTGCCCTTGACCGTGTCGAGGTTGGTGAATCACTCGCGGCTGAGTTGGGAAAGGAGTACGACATTGTGATCAAGGGGGGGACGGAAACAGCCGTTGGCTCAGTGATGATCAAAGACGAAGAAATCTGCATCCGCTGTGGCCTGTGCGCGATGCGCTGTCCGGTCGGATGCATCACAATGGAAGGCTACTCTGTGTCGGAACCAATGTCCCTAGTGTAAGCAACGAAAGAAGAAAGGTGCACGATGGATAAAGAAATAAAGAATGGGCAAAAGGAGGACCTTATTTCTCGCCGCTATTTTCTGGAAATCGTTAGCGGCGGTGCGATCGGTATCGCGGCAGCAGGAAGCGTGGTGCTGACGGCGCAATTCCTTTCGCCAAACGTGCTGCTGGAACCTTCGTTGAAATTCAAAGCTGGTCCGACGCAAAACTTTCCGCCAAGTTCAGTCACGCTTATCAAAGACCAAAAAGTGTTTATTGTCCGAGCGAGAGAGGGATATTTCTACGCTCTTTCTTCCGTCTGCACGCATCTCGGCTGTCTTACACACTGGAAATCTGAAGAAGCCATTATTGCATGCCCATGTCACGGCAGCAGATTCGACAAGGAAGGGAAGGTCCTCAAGGGTCCGGCACCGCGCCCGCTACCGAAGTTTTCCATGGGTCTGGACGAACAAGGACAGCTTGTTGTGAACAAAGGAATGATCGTAGGTGATGAG
Organism: Bacteroidota bacterium; assembly: GCA_046758305.1. Classification (GTDB taxonomy): domain Bacteria; phylum Bacteroidota; class Ignavibacteria; order UBA10030; family JAZGDE01; genus JAZGDE01. Next base: position 20,952 of record JBHHZW010000006.1, read on the forward strand.
GTGATTCTAAAAGTGTGACAATTGGAGATCCGATCGGGACAGTTGCATGAGTTCTGGCAGGCTGTGCAGCGCAGAGTGTCTGTGAAGCGTGTCGACAGCGACGGTCACGGCAATTGCCGATTGACCGCTGCAGACGAGTGCGGAGTGAAAGTGCGCTTTTCAAGGATTGTGGAAAGGCCTCTTTCGGTCAACAGCGGCAATATTGTGCATCGAAGCGTTGAGGCGTGACGTCCGTGGGTACTGCAAGCATCAGTCACCTGATGGGAAGTGCATGTTTTGTGCCAACCTCGAGTGCGCGGTCGATCGTTACTTTCTGATGGGTCTCGAGTCGACCTTGTTGAGGCGTCCTGGCACCGTTGATGGAACCAGCGAACCATTTGGGGACCAACGATGAAGAAACTTTTTGCAAGACTGTCTCAATCGCAAGTCTGGCGTTCGATGTTCCGCCACGGACTTCCTGAGTCCAATCGTACGCGTGCGGAGACGATCTTCTACAATTTCTTCCTTCATGTGCATCCCACGAAGGTTCGCAAGCGCTCAGTGAAGTTTGCCTACACGTGGGGCCTCGGCGGACTCTCCTTCGGTCTATTCATCGTCCTCACAGTCACTGGTGCACTGCTGATGCTCTACTATCGCCCGATGGTTCCGCAAGCATACTGGGACATGAAGGACTTGCAGTTTGTCGTTTCATCCGGACAATTCCTACGCAACATGCATCGATGGGCTGCCCATGCGATGGTGGCAGTTGTGTTCCTGCACATGCTGCGCGTGTTCTACACCGGTGCGTATGGGCCACCAAAAGAGTTCAACTGGGTCATCGGTGTAGTTCTTCTCGTGATCACAATCCTCTTGAGTTACACCGGTTATCTGTTGCCGTGGGATCAGTTGGCGTTCTGGGGAATTTCTGTAGGGACCAACATGGTGCGTGCAATTCCGTTCGGAATGGGCGAGAAAATATCTTTCTTGCTGCTTGGAGGAAACATCGTGGGTGAAAATGCGTTGATCCGTTTTTATGTCTTGCATTGTTTTATCCTCCCCGTTGTAGGAACCGTCCTGATGGTAATTCATTTCTGGAGAGTCAGGAAGGATGGAGGAGTGTGAAGGAATTCGGGATTTCGGATTGTCGGAACGAAGTGGAGGCGCGTGTTTTTTGCAGGTCGAATTCGGGATGGAAATAGAGGAATCAATAATTGTCCCCAACTTCAGATGACTGATCTACCGATGGAAAAAGATATCCAAGTTGAAGAAGCAGGAGATGTCAAGAAGACTCCCAAGCGGATCGCCCTTATCAAAGGCCGAACCGCGGCGAGGGTAAAGAAAGAAGATGAGGATATGGTCATGACGTTCCCGAACCTTGTGGTGAGGGAAATTGTCGCCTTTGAAGTCATGGTCATCGTTCTTTCGATTGTGTCGCTTTTGTTCGATGCTCCGCTGGAGTGGATCGCGAATCCCGAACACACGCCGAATCCTGCCAAAGCGCCGTGGTATTTTCTAGGGTTGCAAGAGCTGCTGCATTATTTTCCACCCGTCGTCGGCGGTGTGATTCTTCCAGTGCTCGCTGTCGTCGCTCTGCTTGTGATTCCGTACTTCAGAATCAACATCAAGCGTGAGGGACTTTGGAAGAGGCAACGCAAGCAAACACTAGTTGTTCTCGTTGTCTCGATTGGGAGTGTTTCGGTTGTTCTTCTACTGTTTGACGTCTACGCAATGCTGATTCCGACACTCATTGTTACAGCATTTATGATCGTTCCCTACTTCTCAACGAAGGAACCTGGTCTCCTCGGCTCGGCGAGTCGAGTCGTCGACTGGCTTGGCGGTCGTTCGCTTTCATGGTGGATTATGACGTGGTTCGTGATCAACGTCGTGGTACTGACGACCATTGGCACGTTGTTCCGAGGTCCAGAATGGAGTTGGACGTGGCCATGGGAAGGGATCTATTGAGATTGCGGATTGCTGAATGCGGATTTCGAATGAAAGTTCAGCTTGACTAACTGACTGTTGCTCTGCCCAGCTGTGAGAAAATTGAAACTCAACATCAGGAATCGGAACTCGCAGCCCTACACTCTTAACTCTCAACTCCTTCATGGACAAGCTCAGATTATACTTTGCCCTGTCGAGTGTCTTTTTTCTTGTTGTGCTCGCTATCTCCCCCCTGAAAGACTTCTTCCGTGAATGGAAATCGTACCAGTACGTGTATAACAGATTGATCCCTGAGCTCCCTCAGCGGATTCGGCCAGCAGAAATCGGGATTAAACAAGTTTGGGTAAGGAAATTGGATCGGATTGACCGATGCACTACATGCCATCTGGGGTTGAAAGAGAATGCTCTCAAAGATTCGAAGCAGCCGTTTCGAACTCACCCTAAGATCTACCATGATTTTGAAGAATTTGGTTGCACGATATGCCACGAAGGGCAGGGTCCAGCAACGACATACAAGGAGTCCATCGGAAAGGTGAAGTACTGGGACAAGCCTGTCTTCCCCAAAGAGTTCATGGAGGCTTCATGCGCGAAGTGCCATAAAGAAAAGGAGGTTCCTCAGGCGCCTATCGTGACGTTAGGGCGAAAGCTGATCGAAGAATCTAACTGCGTCGGTTGCCATGAGATGGATCGTCGCCGGTCCCGCGGGGATGCCCGCCCGCCGGGCAGGCGGGGATTCCCCAAAAGATGGACGCCTAGCCTCGATGGCATTGGCTCAAAAGTCAACCGGACATGGTTGGTCAATTGGTTGAAGAACCCGAAAGCCTATTTCTACAAAACGAAGATGCCGAATTTCCTTCTCACAGATGAAGAAGTCAATCTACTTGTCGATTTCCTGATGACATTTAAGTTATTCCCCAACGATGTTAGGCTGGAACCAGTTCCCGAAGTCCTCACCACGGCTTCGGAAACGCAGCGGGAAAAATTCGTCGAGCTCGGATCCACTCGATTCCGTGAAGCACGCTGCATCAGTTGTCACCCAATCAATGAACGTGGGGGATATGTTGCGACTGATTTGGGCAAAGTCGCGAGCAAAGTGAGTGGACAATGGTTGTATAATTACACCAAGGACCCCAAGCGGCTTCAGCCAGGCGTCGAGATGCCGAGGTATCGTTTCAATGATACTGAACTGACCGCGGTCGTCGCCTACATGCAGAGCGAGTTCGTTGATTATGGGGCCGAAGAGCTTCCGCCCCACACTCCTGACCCTGCATACTACGAGAAAGGGTTAGCACTGTTCAAGAAATACAACTGCACGGGCTGCCATAAGCTGAGCGGAATGAAAAAGTCTGAAGAGATGGGCCCAGAACTCGTGTTCATCGGAAGTAAGAAGTTGTATGAGATCGACTTCGGTAAGTCGAATATCGAGCGTACGCTTCCCTCGTACCTCTTCACCAAGCTAAAAGCACCGCGCGTTTTTTCATCCGCAATGAAAATGCCGAGCTATGAATTTACCGACGAAGAGGCACAGGCAATCACCGTGGCTCTGCTCGGCAACACCAGTGAGCATATTGTCGAAGAATTCATAGTGCCTCCCAAGCCGCCCAGTACCTATGCACCTCAAGGTGAATTCGGCAAGTTGATGGATGATTTGGCATGCTTCGGCTGCCATACCATGTTCGGTCGTGGGCGATTGGTTGCAACCGACTTGACGCTAGAGGCCAGCCAAGCGCAGAAGAAGTGGATTGAGGATTACTTCAGGATTCCCTATTCTCTTCGGCCGATCTTGACCGAGCGAATGCCGAATCTGTTCTTGTCCGATGCTGAAATCAAAGTGATGGTTGATTACATGGAAAAGGTGTTCCTTGCAGACAGTCTGGAACGAGAAATGAGGGTCGACCAAGAGAAGATTGCAAAGGGAAAAGTCCTCTACTACGAAAAGTACGGCTGTCAGGCGTGTCATCAAGTAAATCTGAAAGGTGGATACGTAGGGCCTGCACTTGATGAAGTTGGCTCACGGCTGAAACCGGGCTGGATCTTCCATTGGCTGAAAGATCCGCAAGCGTTCAAACCGGAATCGATTGAACCGAACAATAATCTGACCGATGAGGAGGCGGAGG
>JBHHZW010000007.1:0-22957 GCA_046758305.1 Bacteroidota bacterium
AGAATGAAGAAACGGATCAACGAAATTATTGCTCACCACACGGGAAAGTCAATCGAACAAATCGAAAAAGACTCAGACCGGGACTACTACATGGCACCGGACGAAGCGAAAGGATACGGTCTGATCGACAACATCCTTTCAAAAAAGCAGCAAGAACCCAAAAAGGATAAATGAGAGATCCTCGTCATGGCCCAGCGACTGAAAAGTGAGGAGAAAATTCAGTGTTCGTTCTGTGGGCGCACTCCGGAAGAGGTCCAGAGCATTATCGCCGGTCCAAACGTCTACATCTGCGACATCTGTGTCTCCAACTCGGTCGACATCATTCGCAACAACATTGCTGCCTATACCACCAAGCGCGGTCAGTCGCGTCTCGGGCTCACTCCGCCCGAAATCAAGAAAGCACTCGACGATTACGTGATCGGTCAGGAGCATGCCAAGAAAATTCTTGCTGTCGCGGTTTACAATCATTATAAGCGCATCGATTCGAAGGAATATCTCCACAATTTCGATGACGTCGAAATCGAGAAGAGCAATATTCTCCTCATCGGCCCTACGGGCACCGGAAAAACGCTGCTGGCGCAGACCCTCGCTCGCATCCTCGACGTGCCCTTCGCGATTGCAGACGCCACGACGCTGACCGAGGCAGGATACGTCGGTGATGACGTCGAGACGATACTTGTTTACTTGCTCCAGAATGCGGAGTACAACATCGAAAAGGCCGAACGAGGCATCGTCTACATCGACGAGATCGACAAAATAGCCCGCAAGAGCGACAGCGCGTCGATCACACGGGACGTTTCCGGTGAGGGTGTACAGCAGGCACTTCTAAAGATCCTCGAGGGAACGATCTCCGGTGTCCCACCGAAAGGCGGTAGGAAACATCCGGAGCAGAGTTTGATTAACATCAACACGAAGAACATCCTCTTCATCTGTGGCGGAGGGTTCGAGGGGTTGGACAAAATCATCGCACGGAGAATCAATCAGAATCCGATGGGATTCGGTTCTCGAATCAAGAGCAAGAAAGAAAGTACTTCGGATGAATATCTGGTGAACGTAGAGCCAGAAGATCTGTTAAAGTTCGGAATGATTCCTGAATTCGTTGGCAGACTTCCTGTCGTCGCCACCCTGCATTCTCTGAGTCACGACGCGCTTCTCAACATCCTGAGAGAGCCGAAAAACGCCATCATCAAACAATATCAGAAGTTATTCCGGATGGAGGGGGTAGAGCTTGCTTTCGAGGAGGCAGCCCTGAAAGCTGTCGTACAGCTGGCCGTCCAGCGCGGTACGGGAGCACGGGCGCTCCGGTCGATCATCGAAGACGTCATGCTGGACATTATGTACCATCTGCCCGCACGGCCCAGCATCACCAGGTGTGTGATCACGAAAGATACGATACTGAAACGAAGAGACCCGATCTATTTGTTCGAGGAGCGCAAGCAGTCGGCGTAAAAGGAGTCGCTCTTCAAAGTAGTCTAAAGATCTCGCTGAATACTTCTCTTAGCTTTTCAACGCGGACGAGAACTGCCTGACTTAGTAGATCCCGCGCACACTTCCCTGCTTCGTGACTTTCAAATCCCGCAACTGCGGCGCCTTGACGCGGATCTCAAGTCGGAATCCGCGATAGATACCAGTCGGAACCCAGTTAAAATTCATCTCCCAGCAGTGGAGATCTCGATAGACGTTCACGTTAGGCGCCGCGACTTGCTTGTTGATAATATCGTAACTTCCGCTCATCGTTATCTTCCAATTAGGCGTCAGGTTGAAACCAAGATTCGCACGGATATTGGATGAACGGAATTTTAGACTGGGATCCCGCTGGCTCTGGTTGAAATCCCAAGTCACGTTAAGGTTCCAGGGAATGCTGAAATTGGCTTGTTCTTCCTCATACAGACCAAAAAAACCCCGACCGCTGCCGGCAAAGGCAGCCGGTGGTGCCTGAGATTGGTCAAACATCTGTCTCTGGGAACTGGATTTCTGCTCTCCACGGAGCGAAAGCGACACGCTGATCCCAAAGCTCGTGAGCCGCGCCAAACCCTCTCCGAGATCGATCAAGAATTTGTTCACGCGCGTCTTCGCCGCGAGATCATACTTGTAAAAGTCGAAACTGCTGCTGCCGCTCAAACTCAAAACGTTTCCAACACTCGTCCGATAGGAAAGACGCAGCTCGGAGAGTCGCAAGCTATCCGCTGCGAAATTGTAGGACAGATTCGCATTCAACAGGAGCAGTTGGTACTTTCTGACCTCTTTTGAAGTATCGCTCGGGACAGACTTCATTTCGAACAGGTTGGACACGTTGAAGTTGAGACTCTGCTGTTCGCCCGTTGGCGCCCCGCCGAACACTTCTCGTTCGAAAAAGCTGTAGGGGACATCGACATTCCGCGTGGAATCGAACACGGTCCCCCAGTATCCGAACTTCGGGTCCGACCAATCCGGCCGATAGTTGTACGAAACACTCGGCGTCACCGTATGCCGAATGGTGGAAATTCCGAGGATGTTCGGCTGGACGATGCCGTAGAACTTGGTACTCGCTGAAAGTCCGGTGGAAAAGAAGTGAACCGCCCGGAAACCCACAACATCTTTGGTCACGATCGCGCTGTCGACGGGGTCAAAGGTTTTCTCGACGCCTTTATCGTACCACTTTTCCGTGTAATTGAAGAACGGGCTGATGGTAAAGTACCCCATTTTCGGCGAGACGTTAATGCTGACCACATGATTTACGCCCCGCCGCTCATCGCGTTCAAAGCCCTGAGTGGTTGTAAGGCCAGATAATGCCTTGGTCTTTCTTCTTCTTCTGAGAAACTCCGAATTGTAGCTGTAGCCAATCAGTTCATACCATGCCAGGTCAGTTTCGCCTCTGCCTGTCAAGCCGCGCGTTTTTTGCTCCCTCCGAAACGGATAGCTCTGGAAGTGGTTGAACCTCACATCCGGTAAGGTTTCTTCCCGCGTGCCGTCGAGTAAGTTCTGCCGACGCGAAACGTTGACCGTCAAGCTGTTGTTGGTCCCCTCCCACCGCTTGGAGAGCGTCGCGTTCGAGAAAATGACCTGGTTCAGCGCCTGGTTGAGATTGTTCGTCGTGAGGTAGGAATTATTGGTGGTGAAGGTAAAATTCGCGTCAAGGCGCGTCGTCGGACTCAAAGTTTGATTGTGCACCAATGAGACTCGGTACGATTTCTCCTCTGTTCGATCGGGGTCGTCCGATTCTCCGACGTGAAGCCTTCTGTACTCACCTCTTACTGAACCAGTGAAGTTGTACCGCAACGCATACCGGTAGTCGGAGTACAAAGCCCACCCTCCTTTTGTGTACCAATCGCCGCGGATGTTCCCATCCATGTAATCGCTGATCGCCCAGTAGTAGCCGAGGTGGCTGAGGTAGCGGCCGCGCCGTGCGTCCTCCCCGTAGGCCGGCGCGATGATGCCGGAGCGGCGGCCGCCCTTGTTGGGGAACACGCCGAAAGGGATCGCAAATACCGGTACGTCCGCAATGTAGAGGATCACAGGTTCCGCGATTATTTTGTCCCCTACGAAGACTTTCATCCTCGGACTGAAAAAATAGTAATGGGGTTCGGGAAGGTCGCAGGTCGTGTAATGCCCGTCGGAAACGAAGAGCACGTTGGTTTCCACTTTCTTAATCGCTTCCCCGTGATAGTATCCCTTTTCGATTTCGGTGTCGCCGACGTCGATCTTGCCTTTCTGGGTTTTGAAGTTGTACGAGATGCGGAAACCAAGATATTCCTCCCCTCGGTCGATAAGGATCGGCGCGCCGCGATATTTCTTTCGATACGATGGTTGAAAGGCTGATTTGGCTGGATTTGGAAGGGAAGAACCGGCCGGAGACGATTCAACTTCTACCGTCGTGTCGAGCACCCCCTCGGCTACGAGCGTTGCCGTATCCCAGTTGACGTCGACGCGCTCGGCTTTGAGTTCGATCTCACGATATTTGATGTCCGCCTTTCCATACATTTTCATGAATCGCGTGGAGAGGGAATAAGTGATGGAATCCGATGCGGAATAGACGACGACGGTGTCAACGCCGCTGCTGCCTTCTTGCACACCGCCCGAGGGTGCAGGCCGAATGGTGTCCGTGGGTGCGACGGCCTGTGCGAGACCGAACTCTCCGCCAAGAGAAAGACACAATACCAGCGAGAGCAAACCGCAGGCCCCCGTAGAACCGGGAGCGGCGTGGAATCGAATACTCTTCATCCTCTCTCCTCAGCCCGTTGGGCCTGGGGGCAGACTTGCACCGGCCCGGCTCTGGTGCTCCGACGGGCGCACCTGTTTCGACTCCCCGCCATAGGCAGGGCGGCCGCTCGATGCAGACAGGGCAAGACTTGCAGCGCCGAGAAGGCCAGCGTCGTTGCCGAGCTCTGCTCGACCGACTTGAAATGACGAACGGATCGGACCCATCGCCCGCTCCCGTATCGATTTCCGAACCGCCTCGAATACAGGCTCACCCGCTGCAGAGACACCTCCGCCGATGATGACGTATCGAATGTCAAGTATGTTCATCACGGATGCCAACGCGATGCCGAGCAGTGACCCTGCTTCAACGAGAATTTCTCGAGCAAGCTCGTCACCCAGGTCCATCGCTTTCGAGAGTATGGCAGGTTCCAGTTTTGAGAGATCACCATCTACTAACTCTACGATCTTTGAGCCCGGATGTTGCTTCTCGTCGAGTCGTCCCGCTCCGACACGAAGTGTTCCTTCGGAAAGGAGTCTCCCGAAGAGACCCCTTTGGCGAAGCCACCACCTTGTGGCGGGACTTCGGGAAAGGACCTTTGTTCTACGGCGCGACGCGTCGATAGACCCGGAGGGAGTCTTCAACAGTCGTTCGCGTGTACGAACTGAGAGGTACCGCTGTCCGATGAAGGCTTCGATACAGCCTTTATTGCCGCAGTTGCATTGGGGGCCATTATGATCGATGGTCGTGTGCCCGATCTCTCCCGCACCGCCGTGTGCACCGCGGAAGATTTGGCCATCGGCGATAATTCCGCCTCCCACGCCGGTCCCCCAAATGACAAAAACGAAATTCTTGCGTCCCCGCCCCGCGCCAAATCTCGCTTCCCCGATCGCAGCAGCGTTCGCGTCGTTTTCCAGCTCAACCGGAAGCCCAACAGAGCTCTGGATCGCCTCCTTCAGCCGGTAGTCGTGCCAGTCAGCAAAGTTCGGCGGAGCTTTAACGCTCTCACCGTCCAGCGATACCATTCCGGGTGTTCCGATCCCGATGCCCGCGATCTTTTCTCCCGGATAACGATGCAACAGGTCTTCGACAGCTTGAACGATTTGCCGGCGAACGACGAGCGGACCTTTGTCGGCCAGCGTTGGAAGTTTAACCTGGTAAAGAATCTCCCCATTGGCGCGAACAACGCCTGCCTTGACCGACGTTCCGCCAAGGTCGATGCCGATCACGGCGTCCGTGTTTGTTGAAGGAGCAGACATTGAGTTATCTCTTCCGGTTCCTCCACCACCGGTTCAAACGCTCGCGAATCGACTTTTCCGCTCCCTCACCCGTCGGGCGATAATAAATCTTGTCCTTCAGGTTGTCAGGAAGGAACTGCTGTTCGACGAAATGTCCCTTGAAATCATGGCTGTACTTGTATCCGGCTCCGTAGCCGAGCTCTTCCATCAGTCTCGTTGGGGCGTTGCGTACGTGCAGCGGAACCGGTTCATTCGACAGGTTGCGCACATCGCTCATTGCGCCGTGAATGGCAGCGATCGCAGAGTTGCTTTTCGGACAGGCGGACAGATACGCTGCAACCTGGGCGAGAACAAGCTGTGCCTCCGGCATCCCAATGTAATCGACAGCCTTGAAGCATGAGGTTGCAAGGACAAGCGCAAAGGGGTCGGCGTTCCCGATGTCCTCAGAGGCGAGGATGATCATCCTCCGGGCAATGAATTTCGGGTCTTCTCCACCCTCGAGCATACGCGCCAGCCAGTAGATCGCCGCATCCGGGTCGCTCCCGCGCACGCTCTTGATAAATGCGGAGATAATGTTGTAATGCTCTTCGCCCGCTTTGTCATACTTGGCATACTTTCTCTGGACTGCTTCCTCAAGAACTTCCCTCGTGATGAGTCGTTCTCCCTGTTTGTTGGGTCGGGCGAGCTGAACGGCGATCTCCAGTGCCGTAAGGAGAACACGAGCATCCCCGCCTGAGAGCAGCATAAGATACCCTCGATCCTGAAGCACAATTTTCTGGCTCCGCAAAAATTCGTCGCTCGTCAGCGCCCGGTCGAGTATTTGGTCGAGCTCCGCCTTGCCGAGTGAGTCAAGCACGTAAACCCGGCAGCGCGAAAGCAGCGGGGAGATCACTTCAAATGATGGGTTTTCCGTCGTCGCACCGATCAAGATGAGAACCCCTTCTTCAACACTGTGGAGCAACGCGTCCTGCTGTGCTTTATTGAAACGATGAATTTCATCGATGAAGAGGATCGTGCTTCGATTGAAATGTCTGCGGTTGGCCTCGGCCTTGTCGATCACCTCGCGAACGTCCTTCACGCCCGAGGAAACTGCGTTGAGCTGGTAGAAGTCGGCCTTAGTGAGATTGGCAATAATGCGAGCGAGCGTTGTCTTGCCGGATCCCGGCGGTCCCCAGAAGATCATCGAAGGGAGTTGGTCTTGCTCGACCAGAACTCTGAGCGGCTTGCCTTCGCCGAGTAAGTGCGATTGCCCGACAAAGTCCGGCAGTTCCTGCGGCCTCACTCGCTCAGCGAGTGGGGTGCTGGAGATCGGTTTCTTTCCCTTCGGTTTGGCGATATCCTCGTGCTTAAAAAGCTCCATGGAGGTGCAGAGATCAGTTTGGTGCGCGTCGGAGCTAGATCTTCAACTCTTACGGGAAACTCAGAGATTATGCCGAGAGGCAATTGATCTGCCGGCTGTTGTTGCATTCGCACGATGATGAAGAGCATCGTATTTCCAACGCCGGCCATCGTCGAGGGGTTTCAGTGCGCAGAGAATCTCTAGAAGGTATCAGGCCAACGCTCAATTCGCAACCGTACGGAGGCTTTCGCAGTTCCTCTAGCGCGCCTTCTGCACTCGATACACCTTCTCCCCTTCACGCACCATCCCGTGCTTCTCCCGTGCGACTTTCTCGATCGCGTCGCGATCACTCTCGATTGCTTTCAGCTCGTTTCGCAAACGACGTCCCTCGGCCTCCGCTTCCTGAACTTTCCGCTCCATCTCACGTTTCTGCAGCTCCAGCCCAATCCGCTGCACAACTCCCTTATTGTTGAAGAGGATATACAGAAGAATCGGGAGAAGGACCAGCAGCCGGAGAACCAGTTTCTTGTTCTTACGAAAGTTGATTCGACCGCTGAACCACCGTTTCTTTCGCTGCTTCCGCAGGTAGAGGTCTTCCATACGCTTCTAATCTAACACTTCCCCCCTGAATTGCAAAGCCACCATCAGCACCTGAGCCAAGACCCACGGAGCAGCCTCAACTCTTAAACCAATCCGCTTTCGGCTTGTAGGTGATCTTGAGGCGACTTTTCTCCTGATGGCGCTCCAGCGCAAGGTCGATCAGGATGTCCAGCAACTTCGGGTATGGTATTCCGGACGCCTCCCAGAGTTTCGGGTACATGCTAATCGATGTAAACCCAGGGATGGTGTTGATTTCGTTGACGTACGTTTTGTTCGTTTTCTTCTGGACAAGAAAATCCACGCGCGCCATTCCCGCGCAGTCGATCGCGCGAAACGCCGCAACCGCATAGTCCTGGATTTTTCGCACAAGACGCCCAGGAAGTTTCGCTGGTATGAGTGCCGTCGATTTTCCATCGACGTACTTGGCATCGTAATCGTAAAACTCACTGGACGGAATGATCTCCCCGGGGATGGAGGCGCGTGGATCATCATTGCCGAGCACGCTGCACTCGATCTCTCTAGCGTTCTCCACGCCCTGCTCTACCAGGATCTTCCGCTCAAAGTTCGCGGCCTGCTCAATTCCCGCGACGAGCTCCCTCGCATTGTGCGCCTTGGAGATGCCAACACTGGAACCTAAATTCGCCGGCTTGACGAAGCACGGATACCCCAGCTTTTTTTCAATCGCCGTAAGAATCGGGTTCGAATCCGATCTATAACAGTCCCAGAGAAACCACACGTCCTTCGTGACTGGAAGTCCGGCACACTCGAACAGCTGCTTCGCTACCACCTTGTCCATCCCGGCAGCAGAGCTAAGCACTCCGGCGCCGACATACGGGATGTTTGCCAGTTCGAACAATCCCTGAATGGTCCCGTCTTCACCGTACGTTCCGTGGAGAACCGGAATGATCACATCAAGCGGACCGCGATCGCCACTCACCGAGTCGACATTGACCCCGGAGGATTCGGGGTTGACCTGCATGAGCGTTCGCTTGGTGGGGTCCGGAAGGAGGATGCGTTCAGGTTCGCGATCGAGAGTATCTCCCGATTTCAGCAGATGAATGGTCTCCGCCGAGCTCAACCATCGACCCTCCTTCGTGATGCCGATGGGGATGATGTCGTACTTCTCCCGGTCAAGGGCATTGATGATCGAAGTGGCGGAAACGAGTGAAACTTCATGTTCCACCGACCGACCTCCGAAGACGACACCCACCCGGATCTTGCTTTTCATATTCAGCTTACGTGGATTTCTTCCCAAAGGGATTCCTCCGAATGAGTCTCCTTGGGACCTCGCAGGAGTCCTTTAGCTTCGCCGCACTTCGTGACACTTTGTGATGGACCTTCAGACCTTCGGAGGAGATTCCACCTTTTCGAGCACGCGCTCGATCATCTGACGTACTTCCTCCTCCGTATACAGACACGCTCCTGGCTCATGTCTTCGACCATCCCATGCACGCGGCTCACAGGCCAGCTTGCTCGTGAACTCCTTCCCATAGCTTTCCACGCTGATCCGGCGAAGCTTCTCCACCTCCGCTACAGTGAGAGGAACCTCTCCACCGAGCAAGCGTGCAACAAAGGTAATGTGCGCGGCATGTTCGACCTTCTCCAGCTTGAAATAGGCATCACTCAACGTGGTTCCGTACGCGACGACTCCGTGGTTGGCGAGCAGTATGGCATCCGCATTGGGTACGTACGGGGCAATCGCCTCAACCACCTCCCGGGTGGAGGGCGTTGCGTATTCTGCGAGGGGAATCGATCCCAATCCAACGATCACTTCAGGAAACAGGCATGAAGTTAGCGGGACTCGTGCTGTCGCAAAACCCGTGGCATGGGTCGGATGTCCGTGAACGATCGCTCGAACATCATTTCGTTGCTGGTAGATGAAAAGGTGCATGCCGAGTTCGGTCGACGGGTCCGTATCTCCGGCAATTACCTCTCCTCGTTCGTTGACAACGACCAGATCATCCTCTGTCAATAATCCTTTGCAGACCGCGGTTGCCGTCACGAGAATGGTGTCATTCGGTAGCCGAACACTCACGTTCCCATCGGTCGCCGTGACGAACCCTTTCTCATACATACGATGACAGACCGCAAGAAGATCCTGGGCGATATGTCGAACGGAGTCTGTCATCAGGAGAGTGCAGAGAGGATGTTAACAACCATCTCGTGTTTCTTGAACGGAGGCATCATGTACACTCCCTGGACAAAAGGCTTGGCTTCACGAAGGAGATTGACCGCCAGTTCAACGCCCAAGCGAGAGGCTTTGTCACCAGCACGTCTCATTTGTTCGCGAATCGTGTCCGGGATACGGATACCGGGAACTTCGTGATGGAGAAAGTCCGCGTGTTTGTATGACCGGAGGGGTAATATCCCGAGCATCAAGGGAACGTGGAGGTCTTTGATTTGATCGAGAAACCACTCGAGCGTCTTCATCTCATACACCGGCTGTGTAAAGAGCACCTGGGCACCCGCCTCCACTTTCTTCCGGACACGATTCAACTCGAGTTCGATGTCGAGCGCCACCGGGTTCGCTGCACTGGCTACGAGAAATGAAGTCTTTCTCCCGATCGGATTCCCCATCAAATCTGTTCCGTCGTTCATCGACTTGACAGCACGGATCAGACCGATTGCATCCACATCGAACACCGAGCTTGCGTGCGGATAGTCACCGATGCTCGTCGGATCGCCAGTAATGCAAAGGATGTTACGGAGACCGAGCGCATGCGCTCCGAGCAGTTCCGCCTGTAAACCGATCATGTTGCGATCGCGCGTTGCCAGGTGAGTCATCGCCTCGATGCCGACGTCTCGCTGCAGAAGAAACGAGAGGGTGATGCTGCTCATCCGCAGGCGTGCTCTCGCGCCATCTGTTATATCGATAGCGTCGATGCCCAGCGTCTTGAGGAAGGCCGCTCCTTCCAGGACAGAGTCGATCTCGAGACCGCGGGGAATGTCGAGTTCCACCGTCTTCAAGAATTTCTTGCCGAGATCCTTGGCAAAGTTTGATTGAAGATCCGGCCCTCCAACCTCTGCATCACGCTGCTCCAAGGCAACAGACCGCACGGATCGTGGCTTCACCTCAACTTTGCCAGCGCGAACACCGTGAATCGCATCGCGGATTGCTCGAATATGTGACGGAGTTGAACCACAGCAGGCACCGACCAAAGTTACACCGGACACGACGAGCTCGCGCGCATATGCTGCAAGGTATTCGGGAGTTGCGTGGTAAATCGAGCGACCATCCTGCAGCGTCGGAATACCAGCAGCAGGCTGGGCGGACAGATACACACCGTCCTTGTACATCGTTCGGATGATGCTGAACATCCGCTGCGGCCCTACAGTGCAATTCGCCCCGACCACATCGACACCTTTTTGGATGATGTGTTCTACCACCTCGATAGGAAAATTCCCCGCAAGGATTGCACCATCTTCAGCGAACGCTTTCTGGGCAACTACCGGTAGGTCACTGAGTTCCCGAGCAGCAGCGATCGCTTCGTCCAATTCCTGCAAGCTGACGAACGTCTCCAAGATGATGAGGTCAATGCCCCCTTTCAGCAAGGCTTCAATCTGCTTTTTGAAAGCGACCCGCACCTCCTGATGCTTCAACTTTCCGACGGGCTCGAGGAGCTTCCCCGTCGGTCCTACCGCACCTGCCACGTAGACACGGTCCCCAGCCACCCGTCGAGCGATTTCTGCACCCTTGATGTTGATCTCTTCGACTTTGTCCTCGAGGCGGAACGATGCGAGACGATAGGGGTTTGCTGAAAATGTGTTCGTTTCGATGACTTCTGCACCGGCCTCAACGTATTCGTTGTGGATGCGCTCCACGATGTCGGGGTTCTTCAGGTTCTGAATTTCATGAGGACGTTCCTCGTATTCGTAGAGGTCCAACAAGGTACCCATGGCACCATCGCAAAGAATCGTTCCTTCCTTTAGTCGCTCTCGAAACGGTTTCTTCATAAACGAAAAGCCCTACCGAACATGTCGGTAGGGCCTAGTATAGCCAAATCCCTCGAGTTTTGCAACCAACCCGCTTCCGAAGCTGCTATTGTCCAGACTCCTGCAGACGCAATCGGTACGCTTGCGAGAGACTTCGTCCTTTCCGCGGGACAACATCTTCAACCAAATACGAAAATTGTCTCGTCCCGGCCTTCCAGACCATCCGCTTGCCGCCCCAGCTTTCGTTTTCGACCACACCGTTCGTGCGGAGGATTTGCTTCGATTCGTCCACCACAAAGAAAATCTCATCGTTGGAAAGTCGGATGCCATCGATCGACCGGAGGGCGCGAAACTCATACTCCACGCGGAGCGAAAGAGAGTCCCCACTCAGATAGAGCTCCTTCCTCAGGATCTTCTTTCCATCCCTCTCAAATTCTTTGATCGTCTCTTGTGCAAGGATATCGAGTAGCAGGTTGAAGTCTTCCGCATAGGTGGAGTCATCCACAGCATCCGAACGAAAGTCCAGAAACGTGACAACCGCAATGCCTGAGCCATCCGGATTGACCTTGATCCGATGTTCCACCGCACTTACTATGATGCAGCCGTGAAATCCGAGGATAGCAGTGAGGAGAAAACCCAGAAATCCGAGGAACCGAAAATGCACCAACTCTGAGACTTGCGTGTGCATCACTCTCATCCCTTGAGTTTCATCGAACTTAAAGGCTTCCACACTCATTTTCGACCTTCACCGACCATCAAGTCAATCATCTCCCTGTGCGGTTCCCCGATGAAGATAATCCACGAGAGCATCGACGAGTTTTCCGGCTCCGAACCGATAGACTTCCGCAGCCGGCAATCCCGCCTCAGACTCGACCCGTTCGAGAGCACGAAGAATCTCATCATCATTCGTGAGTCCTATGGAACTTACTGCAATGCCGACGACCTTTGTTGGCTTGAAGATCTTCACGACTTTTTCGTGTAAGCCGATAAACATCTTTAAGTCGCTCAACGGAAATCCGTAGTCGTCAGTCTTCCGCGTCGGCTGATGAGCAAGGATCATCGCATCGGGCATCGTTCCGTGAATCAGGCCGAGTGTAACGCCCGAGTATCCCAGGTGCGTCAATGCGCCCTGTCCTTCGACGTGAATGTATTCAGCTCCCCCGGCCGCGCACTGGTTGATAGCCAATTCGATGGATCCTGCGACGTAGTCGCTGATCACAGCATCGACTGCGATCCCTTTCCCAGCGATGAGGATTCCCGTCTGACCCGTGGCCACAAAATCCGACTTCAGTCCTCTTCGCTCCATTTCTCGATGGAGTTCGATCGAAGCAGTCATCTTTCCAATGTTGCAGTCTGTCCCGACCGTCAGAATGGTCTTCGCCTGCCGTGTCTTCCACGAGGCGCACGACACCACTTCATACTCCGGTGGGACTTTTCTTAGATCCTGGATTTCAACGCCGTGCTCTTGCGCCAGAGCTGCAAGCTCTGCGTCGTCGGACACTAACGTGTGCAACCCGCTTATGATTTGGAGTCCGTGTTCGATGGCGAAGCGGAGAATGTCACGCCATTCTTCAGGAAGTCGTCCGCCGGTCGGCGCAATCCCGATCAACAGCGCGTTTGGTGTTTGAGGGAGTGCCTCCTCCAGCTTCTTGAAGACAGGAATGCTCCCTCCGAAGCCGAGGATCTCCTGGGCTGTTTTTCCCGCTTTCGAGCTGTCGATGATTCCGACGACCTGATTACGGAGATAGCGTATGGCTCCGTTTGCAGTCTTCGATTCGAGGAGGCTAAAGCATCCTTCAGCGAGAATAACCATTCGGCGTTCGGAAGCGGGGAGTGCTGAGACAGCCATATCGTTACGTGAACATGAAGATCATGAATTCATAGGGAGCGGCAAGCGAGACCACGATGCTCAGAAACGCGCTCTTGAAAGCAGGCATTCGCATCAGCACCAAAATAACAAAAATACCGAAAAATCCAATGCGGCGGTAGCCCTCGGCAAACTCCGGAGGAAGCAACGAGGCAACGACATGCGATCCGTCGAGCGGAGGAATCGGCAGGAGATTGAAGACTGCAAGGACGATGTTGAGGAAGATCCCGGCATGCAACATTCTGACCAGAAACTCGAGTCCATCTCCAACAGCACCTGGAGAATCCAACTGGAACAATGGCGCAACGTTCAAGAGAAGAACGACCATGACAGTGCATCCAAGTGCAACGGCGAGATTGGAGAATGGACCCACGACCGAGACCAGAATATCATCGCGGCGATAGTTCTGAAAATTCAAAGGATTAATCGGTACCGGTTTCGCCCAAGCGATGAACACCTGTCCTGCGACGATCAGCGAGAAAAGCGGAACAAGCACGGAACCCACAGGGTCGATATGCGGTAGAGGATTGAGCGTCAGCCGACCTTCGAGCTTCGCTGTCGGATCCCCTAATTTCAGAGCCATGTAGCCGTGAGAGATTTCGTGAATGACCACGGAAAACAAAAGAATGGGCAGCACGTAGAGTCTTTCCAACACGATGGGGCTCCTCTCTCACAGAGCATGCGACCGCTATTACGGCCGCGGATGGAAGGTCCGATGAACCTCCTTGAGATACTCGCGATCAATATGGGTATAGATCTGCGTCGTTGAGATATCGGAGTGTCCCAGCATCTCCTGCACCGCCCGTAGGTCTGCACCTCCCTCGAGCAAGTGAGTCGCAAACGAATGCCGGAACGTGTGTGGATGCACGTCTTTCTTAATACCGGCGCTTTCTGTGTAGCGATGCACGATATTCCAGATCGCCATGCGTGTCATCGGTCTTCCCCGTGCGTTGAGAAAGACCACATCCCGGGTATCACTCCGCTTAACCAGGGACGAACGCACACTCAGTCGGTATTTCTTGATCCACTCCGTCGCGGAACTTCCGATCGGCACGATTCGTTCCTTTGAACCCTTTCCCATGACTCGAATCACGCCGAGGTCCAACTGCAGATCGGATTGCTTCAACCCAACGAGCTCGGAGACACGAATCCCCGTCGCATACATCGTTTCGAGGACGGCCTTATCCCGCAGACCCAACGGCTGCTCAGGGTCGGGTTGATCGAGAATCCGTTCGATCTCTCCTTGGTTCAGGATGTCCGGGAGAGTCTTCGAGCGTTTCGGTAGGTCGATGTTCACCGTCGGGTTATGCCCAACGATCTGCTCACCGACCAGGAATTTATGAAAACCTTTAATCGCGGAAAGATTCCGAGCTATGCTACGTGCTGAAAGGCCAGTGGTATTCAACACCCGGAGAAATTTCGATACATGCTCACCTTGAACCTCGTCGAGACCCCTGAAACCCGAACGGTTGAGATGTTCAAGGTACCGTGTCAAGTCGCGCCGGTAGGAGTCGACGGTATTGGAGGAAGCGTTCTTCTCCAATTGCAAATAATGCAGGTAGGATCGAAGAGACTCCGTCATGTTCTCTCGATTTTCTTGATCGTGCGCCGAAGTCGCTCTTTTGAGGAGAATGTTTCTCGTGTCTCTTTCGGCCCCCGTTTCCCTTCAGTCCTCTGATTCTCGGAACCGCTGTCATCGGGTACCTCGACCGCTCGTGGAACACCCTCCTGCCCCGGGTACTTGATACGCTGGTGATGAATGCCAACCAAGATTTTTAAAAAAGCTCCTCTGATCTTGGTTAAATCTTTCAGGGTGAGCTCACACTCATCCAGCTGACCCTCAATAAACCGTTCCTTGATGATCGCATCGATTGTCTCCTCGATCTTGAGGACGGAGGGATTATCGAGCGAGCGAACCGTCGCCTCGGCCGCATCAGCGAGCATGACGATTCCAGTCTCTTTCGTCTGCGGCTTCGGGCCGGGATAGCGGAAATCGCTCTCGTGGACTTCATCCTTCTTCCCTTTCTTCTTGATCGCCTTGTCGTAGAAAAAGGCCATCAAGGTGGTTCCATGATGCATCGGGATAAAATCGAGAATTTTTTCCGGCAGACCATACTCTTTTCCGAGCGCGACACCTTCCTTGACGTGCGACTCGAGTATGAGCGCGCTCATTTGTGGAGCGAGCTTCTCGTGGCGGTTCAAGGCTCCCATTTGATTCTCGACGAAATATTCCGGCTTCAACGTCTTTCCGATATCATGGTAGTACGCACCAACACGCGCAAGCGTGGAATTCGCACCGACCGCTTCGGCAGCTGCCTCCCCAAGATTCCCCATGACGACGCTGTGATGGAACGTGCCAGGTGATTTTTCAGAAAGTAAGCGAATCAGCGGATGATTGAAATCCGACAGCTCAAGCAGCGTCAGACCTGTGGTGACGTGGAACACCCTCTCGAAGAAGATCAGCAATCCGTAGGTCAGCACGGGAGAGAAAACCGAATTCGCCGACGCAAACACGAGTTCCTCGAGCAGCATGTTGAAGCTCTCGAAGCGCTCCATGCCGAGAGCGAAAATTGCTGCAGAATAACCGATCAGGATGAACACCATGGAGCGGAAAATCTGCGTCCGGTTCCTGATGTCGCGAACTGTGTAGACGGAGAGCACACCGGCGACGAGGGAGGCCAGGGCAATGGAGTAGTCGTTGCCGCGAATACCCGCCACGACGAAAGCCATGACCACGGTTCCGTAGAACGCGACGCGGGAATCAAAGATGATGGCAAGAAGCATTGAAGCTGCCGGCACGAAAATCAGATACTCGATGGGCAGTGCGGTATCGATTTTCAGCGTCAGGAAAGCGAAGAATGACTCCATTAAGAGGAGGAGCGAAATCAGGATCAACTTTCCGTTGTCGTGGAAGATTTTTTTCCGGAACAAGTAGAGGTAGAGGCCAAACAGAATGACGATCATCGTCACGTGGAAAACCGATCCAATGTACTGAGCGACGAAGTTCACGTCCTCACCGCGCTCGGCCTTCGCCCGCCGGAGAGAGTCCAGTTTTAGTTTTGCTGCTTCGGTAATACGCTCGTGCTTGCTGATGATGCGTTCGTTCTCTTCGACGATGCCGACGGTCCTCGGTACCGCGTCCTGAGCGAGCTTTATGAGTTTCTCGGTTTCCTCTCTATTAAACAGTATGGTCGGCCGAACGAACGTCGCTGCGCCTTTATAGGCAACCATGAACGTATCGTTTTCGACTCCGTACCTCGAGGCGAGAGTTTGGTTTAGGAAGGTTGCCACCTCGTCCAGGTCGAAAAACCGATTCGCCGATACGAGCCGCTCTTCGGATCCGCGCCGCAGCGCCACCGTTCGCGTTTCCAGCTTCGATTTCTGGGAGTCAATGATACCGATCTTCAGCAACTGATTCAGGGAGGCACCAATATCCTCCTCGAGCGTACTCAGCGTGACGGCGCCGCGTGACCGACGCTTTTCCGCGTTTCTCAGCCGTGCGATGACGCTCCACTCCTTCGAAGCGAATGTCATCCGAAGGTCCCCCACCATCTTAGCAAGGGAAAGGGAATCACTCGGCAATTCCTGGGCATAACGGCGATCGCCACGTGCCCGGGAATCGAGCTTTCGTTGATATTCTGCCCGGAAATCCACGACGGCGCGGAGATCCGAGAAAAAGAGGCGAAGACTATCAAGTTGGCCGCGGAGGTGTTCATCCTGTCGGTAAAAGACAGGAGAAACTTTCCGCGCGGCCTCCTCACGCTCCTGCTCGTACTTCCGGTCGTCTTTGTAGATCGGGAAGGAAAACGGCGCGATAAGGTCCTTCTGAACCCAAATCATCCCGACACGATACTCGAATTCGATGGACTCGCCGCGAGGAAACATCCACGCGATCGTGAGGATGAGGACAAGAACAACCAGGATCCTTACGACCAAATTGTCCTTCAGATCGCCTATCTCCGGCAGGTTCAACATTCTCACGATCGGATTCCTATAGATTCTTCTTTAACGCTCGATCGTTACAAACGAATCATAAACACAAATATCAAAAGAAAACAACACTAATTCAACTTGAATGAAAAGTCAGAATGGTCGTACTCACACAGCCTTTAAGCGATCTCGTTTCCACGGGCGACGAGCAAGATCCCAACCGATCACTCCACCGGCGACAGCCGCGACCGTCAGGTACAGCAACGCACCCATGACGTCACCGAAAATAATCTTTCCGATCCCGAACAACACTGCGTAGACGAGCACGACTCCGCAGAGCCAATCCAGGGCGAGCATTCCGTAACCGGAATCGCTCATAACCTCAGGTACCTTCCGCGCGATTCTTCTCCACAACAACCCACCTGGATGGACGCGGCGGTAGAACGCAATGAGACGGTCTTCATCAACGGGCCTCGTCAGAACAGTGACGATGAGCCATACCACAGTGGTAAACGCGACGATGAAAAAAAGCGATTCAGGAAATTGGATGGAGGAATAAAACTTCACATACGCGTATGCGACTAACGGCGCGACCATGGCACTGATTTCCGACCACGCGTTGATCCGCCACCAATACCAACGGAGAATGAGAACCAACCCCAATCCTGCTCCTGCTTCGATGAGAAACTTCCATGCACCGGATATCGTCTCCATGTTCATGGTTACAAGAAGAGAAACAATCATCAACCCGACGGTGACGAGACGGGAGGCGAAGACGTAATGCTTCTCCCCTTTCTTCTGTTGAAGAAAACGCCGATAGAAATCGTTGATGACATATGATGTTCCCCAGTTCAGGTGTGTCGCGATGGTGGACATGTACGCCGCAAAGAAGGCTGCAACCAAAATCCCACGGATGCCGAAGGGAAGGTAATCCCGCATCGCAAACACGTACCCCATGCGCTTCGATTCAGGGGAAAGTTCAGGGTACAGCACGAGGGTCGCCAGCCCAACGAGAATCCACGGCCATGGGCGCACACAGTAGTGCGCAATCGTAAACCAGAGTGTCGCTAGCACAGAATGCTTCTCGTCTTTCGCAGACATCATTCGCTGGGCAACGTAGCCTCCGCCACCTGGCTCCGCGCCAGGATACCAGGATGCCCACCACTGGATCCCGACGTGCGCCAGGAACGCCGTCAGTGAGAGCGCAAGAGCGCCCGTCACACCCAAGTCTTCCGAATTTCCTACCGTCGGAAAAACGTCGAACACAGAGGAAGGAAGCTGTGAGAGCAGCCCCGACACGCCTCCGACTTCGGGAAGTGCGAGTACGATGACAGCGAGGGTCACCGTTCCCACCATAGCGATCAGGAACTGAAAGGCATCAGTCACCACGACCCCCCAAAGTCCGGAGAGTGCTGAATACAGAGCGACGAACGCCATGCAGAGTGCCAGATAGACGATGATGCGAGATTCCTCAATGCCAAACATCCCTTGCAGAATCGAGGCCATCGCCAAATTGACCCACCCCATGATCACAGCGTTGAGGAAAATGCCCAGGTACAAAGCCCGAAATCCACGGAGGTACGCAGCAGGCTTTCCAGAATACCGTAGTTCGGCAAATTCGACATCAGTCATGACGCCTGAGCGTCGCCACAGTCGAGCGAAAAAGAAGACGGTAAGGATACCTCCGAAGACGAAATTCCACCACAACCAGTTGCCAGCAATGCCGTTTTGGGCGACGAGTTCAGTCACTGCGAGCGGTGTATCAGCAGCGAACGTCGTTGCCACCATTGACGTCCCGGCAAGCCACCATGGGAGGTTTCGACCCGAGAGAAAAAACTCACGCGTGCTTCCTCCAGCGCGCTTCGCATAGTAGAGACCCATGCCGAGGCTCAGCGCAAAATACAAGACGATGAATATCCAATCGAAAGTGTGAAGAGACATCAGTGTTTCTCGACTGATGTGACACTGTCGGCGTGGCTTCTCAAGAGTGAGGATAGACTCCCGACGGTGAGAGTGATACCGGAACCGACGAACGTGTACCACGTCCATGCGATGTCCGTCACCAAGTAGATGAATACCATCACGAGAAGCCCTGCTGCAAATCCCACGATCGCGTCTCGCTGCTGCGGGGTCTTGAAGAGGACACCGAGAAAGAACGTTCCGAGCAATCCACCGTACGTGAATGACGCGATGCTCAACGCCAGCTCAACAACGGTACGCGTCGTCTGCATGAAAAAAAGAGCAGAGATCACGAGCACCGCTGTCCAGACGAAGCTGACAATTCGCGAAAATCGTATGTCACTCCGATCAGTTGAGTTCTTTCCTCGGTAGGGTTTGTACAAATCGAGCACTGTCGAGGAGGAGAGTGAGTTGATCGACCCTGCCAGCGTGGACATCGCCGCAGCGAAAAGGCCGGCGATGATCAAACCGGAGAGACCAGTCGGCATATGCTCCACGATAAACCTCGGAAAGACCTCGTTTGGATCGATGGACGCACCTTGATAGTGGGCGTACAGTAACAATCCGATGCCGAGGAACAGCGCAAACTGAAAGAACACAATCACGCCGCTCAAGATGAGCGCTTTCTTACTGCTCTGCAGCGAATCCGTGCTGAGCAACCGCTGGACGATCAACTGATCTGTTCCGTGGGACGCCATCGAGAGGAACATTCCACCGACGACGCTCGCAACGAAATTGTACGGGCTCTGAAGGAATTGAGCGAAACCATCCCCTAAGTCGAAGTTGAGGAGGGTGAGTTTGCCGGCTGCAGCTGCGGATTCGACTGCACCAGCGATTCCCTCAGGCAGCACGTAGCCCAAGCTGGCGACGGCTGCAAACCCACCGCCGATGTAAACGAACATCTGAACGACGTCCATCCACACCACTGACCGGACTCCTCCGATGGAGGTGTAGAGTAGCGTGACGAGAGCAGTAAGGCCTATGGCGGTTGGGTAATCCAGACCCGAAACGAGTTTCAGTGGAATGGCAGTGGCATACAGTCGGACCCCGTCGGCGGCGACTCGCGTGATGAGAAAAACCGTGGAGGCGAAATTGCGAGTTGGACCTCCAAAGCGAGAATTGAGGAACCCATACGCCGTCGCGAGTTCCCCCTTGAAGTATGCCGGGAGGAGGAGATAACTGACGAGAACACGTCCGACGATGTAGCCGAGGGCCAGCTGGAGAAAATTCAAGTTGGAAACATACGCAATTCCCGGAATCCCAATGAAGGTAAGAGCACTCGTCTCGGTCGCCACGACCGCAAAACAAACCGCCCACCAGGGAATCTGCTGGCGTCCGAGGAAATAATCGCGAGTGGTATGTTGCTTTCCACCAGAAAGGATGCCGAAAATGGTGATGCCGAGGAGATAGACGGCGACGATGACAGCATCGACTGTAGAAAACCCCATCCGGAATCTTTCTGTTAGGGGCGGAGTCTCGGTTGATGGATTTTGAGGTTAGGCTTTGAGTGCTTCGCGGATGGACTGGCGGATGTCAAACACACGGTCGAGCTGCGAAATCTTGATGAGTGACATGACTTTTTTCTTCAAGCCGGCAAGTTTCACCTTCCCGCCGTGCTCACGCACCTGTCGCTCTGCGATGAGGAGCGCGCTGAGACCGCTGCTGTCACAGAATTCGACTTCGGAGAGGTCGATGATCAAGTTCGTCAGCTTCGGTCGGCATAGGAGAATGAATTCTCCCTTCAACTCCGCGGAGAGCGAGGAATCCAGCCTACGCTCCCTCAGCTTGAAAATCGTAGCACTGCCGTTCTTCGTTACCTCGAAGTTCATGGGGGTCTCCTGAGGGGATCAAAACATTTCCAAACACTCGGCGAGAAAGCGGTAGGGTGAGCTAGGCTCTCCTCCCGATTTGATCTGAAAGTTATAAAAGATGTCGGATGATTCTTTTACATACCCCACACGGACTCTCGCGTTCGACACCTTGCAAATATAGGCATGGGGAAGAACTAAGTCAAGGTTTAGGTCGATGGCCACGTCGTATTCCCTCTGGTTAATTTTTTCGATGAATTGTTTCTTCGGAAGGAAAAACTTGTTAATGGCATCATGGTAGAGCCGGATGAAGTTCGCTGTCTGAAGTATCTGCGGGACGGAGTGAATCTGTTCTCCAAGGAGAACGGTCAAACGTGATCCGTGAAATCGATGGCCGAGAATGGAGAGGAACCCCTCCGCCGCCTTCGCACTCGTCGGATCATTGGGCAAGAGAACGAGAGCACGCTCCGCGCCTGACAGCGCCGTGGTGAAATCCTGAATCGTATCGCGTCGATTCCGGAAATGGAATTTCACAAACCATAACCCTGACTTCATCCGTAGAGCCTGGAACATCGATCCCGGCTTTCAATGTCAACTACTAAAATCGTAAACTCTTTTCTCAAAGTCAATCCATGAGGAGTCTGAAGAGCACATCGGAACCGTCAGAAGCGAGGAAAGGTTTTCTTCGACCTGATGGCAGCGCACTGACTGACTCATGAGAGTGATGTCTTTGAAACGTTCCGTTCAACCGGCTGGGAACAGCAATCGATATGGAAGATCCTGACCGTGAGCAAACTTGGCACACGACAACGAGTTCTCAGCGCTTGTCCAGGAGCTTCAGAAATTGGTTCTCGTCCAGCATTTTTATCCCCAATTTCTTTGCCTTATCCAGCTTCGAACCCGCCTCTTCGCCCACGATGACGAAATCGGTTTTGCTGCTCACGTTTGAAGCAACTTTCCCCCCTTGCTCTTCGATCAAGCGCCTCACATCCTCGCGGGTAAATTTCGCCAATGCCCCCGTCAAGACGAACGTCTTCCCCAACAGGTGTCCCTTCTTCCTCGTAGTTTTTGCCGCGAACTGGACACCGGCATTACGCAGTCGCTGTAAGATCTCGAGATTTCTTTTGTCGTTGAAGAACCGGACGACACTCTCAGCGATTTCTAGCCCGATTCCCTCAATGCGCTGCAAATCTTCGACGCTGGCCGATCGGAGTTCTTCAATCGAACGGGAATGTTCAGCAAGAAGTTGGGCAATCCCTGCTCCCACGTGGCGAATTCCGATGGCATACAACAATCGATGGAAGGGCTGTTGCTTGCTCATCTCGATCGCCCGAAGAACGTTTTGCACGCTCTTTTCCCCCCAGCGCTCAAGCGATGCTAGTCTTTCCGCGTGATCCTTGAGGTGGTAGAGGTCACCGTAGTTCCTCACCATACCTTCTCCAACGAGCTGCTCAACGACCGCCTCACCGAGGCCTTCAATGTCCATCGCGCCACGAGAGGTAAAGTGCTCAATGCGTCCTTTGATCTGCGCGGGACACTCGTAGTTCTCGCAGAAGTAATTCGCCTCGCCTTCGGGTCGATAGAGCTTGCTCCCACACTCCGGACACTTCGGAGGCATGTAGAAGGGCTTCGTTCCCGGCGGTCGTTTCGCCTTCACGACTCCAGAGACTTTGGGGATCACATCGCCTCCTTTTTCGACGATGACACTGTCGCCGACGCGAATATCCAGAGTTTCGATATAGTCGGCGTTGTGGAGTGTGGCTCGGGACACCGTCGTTCCGCCTAGGAACACCGGTTCAAGGTCAGCGACAGGAGTCACGGTGCCAACGCGACCGACCTGCACTCGGATGCCTTTGAGTTTGGTCTCTGCCTGCCGAGCACTGAATTTCAAGGCTATCGCCCAACGAGGGCTTTTCGCGATTGCTCCCAAGATCGACTGCTGTCGCATGGAATCTACCTTGATCACTGCTCCATCGATTTCATAGGGGAGATCCTCGCGACGCTCTTCCCACTCCTGCCAGTAGGCAATGGCGTCATCGATGCTCTCGCAGAGGCGAACGTGCTCATTGACTGGAACCCTGATCCTGCGCAGGGTTTTGAGGTTTT
>JBHHZW010000008.1:0-18860 GCA_046758305.1 Bacteroidota bacterium
GGTGAGTTCGCCAGGATCCCTGATGCTCTCTGAGACTTTCGGAAACAGAATCAGTCCAAGCGTTGCCGGCAGAAGATAAACCAAATCTGCAAACTGCATTGCAACAGAGTATACACCTGACTGGCTCTCACCCAGAAAATAGTTGATCAGCATAATGTTCGACCTAATAACGAGGAACATCAGAAAACTTGCGATGTAAGTTCTCACGCCGTAGCGAAGCATCCCTGTAAAGAGCGGAGCATCAAAACGGAGCTTGATTTCAGTGAATTGTGAACTCCGGAAAAGATACATGAGCCCTGAGATAACTGTAACCACTGCGAAGCAAAGCACTGCCTCGTAGGTGCCAAGTCCTAGAAGAACAAGAAGAATGCCGAAACCTATGAATTGAATGAGGCGTGAAAACAAATCCAGCAAGTTGAAATCGTAAATCCTCTGCTGGGCAATAAAGATGTTCTGCATGAACTGCCTGAGGAAGCCGAACGGTATTGCAATCAAAAGAATATTAAGATAAACGACGTCCACCTCGCCAATGATGACTGCGGGTGAAAATTGTCCTATCAGAAAGAAAAAAAGGGCAATGATTATACCAAGGGTAATTGCAACAATCAGCGAGTTTGAAGCTATCGGTGAGCTGAGTTTTTTATCGCGTGCGATGAAATACGTCATTGAAGCGTTGAAGCCGAAACTGCCAAACTGCATCGCGGTGGCGAGGATGACGATCAGGACTGCTAACACCCCCCTGCCTGATGGACCGAGATACCGTGCTATGATGATGCTTGATAAAATACCGACCGCGATTGCTAGAGCCTTCGATATGAGCGTGATGAGGACGCCTTTTGCGTATCTCAACTGGTTTACTTCTCCCTTTGCTCACTATTCAAAAGCCAAGTCAGCGGGCAAGTGCGTGTTGGTTTATTGTGTTCAGCAATTTGGAATATTTTTCACCTAATCGGTCCACAGATTGTAAAATTCAAGTTGCGAAACTTGCTCAGCATCTTTCCGCATCTGATCGAACGTATGTCTTGCCAAGTGCATTTCCCTAGCGTTCTGAGTCCTTATTTAGTCATCAATTGTCTAGATACTCCGTTCAGCAACTTATTTCGGAGGCATTAAATCGGTGCACCGAGAGATGCGCCGTACGAATTGTTATGATACAGTATAATGATGAATCCGCCGTCTGGATTCAGAACAAAATGAATCTTACCAGAAGCCCTCTGCGTATTCGGTGTGTGATGCAGAACGCTGAAGGAATATACAACATCATAAATGTTGTGATCAAAACTCAGTGACTTTCCTGTCGTTAGATGAAAGAAAGGGAACTGGTTCGAAAAGCTACGGGATTTGACATTCGTTTCGACCGCTCACTGTCTTTTCGACGAATTCTCTTGTGCCTGGGAGATGATGCTTAGCAAAAAATGGTTCGTGTCAGTGCGGCTCCGCAAGCGGATTGCGATTTAGTTGTTTCCATTCTTCTCACCAACAAACAAAATGAAGTGGGATAAAAACTCGCTCAAGATACCAGTCTTATAGACTAAACCATAAAGTGATTTAACAATACTTCTGTTGGCCTTGTCGGTTTTATACGGTACCAATTGCATCACAAGGTTACGAAAGTTACTTTTCGTAATTATTTGTCTAAATGCATCGAAATCTAGGCCATTCAAGTTCTTCGTAATGGACTTGCGGTATTTTGTTGAGACAATCTCACTGAAAGGCTCGTATGAGAACCCATGTCCTGGATTCAATAGCAAGTAGTTCAAAGCAGCTGCCCAAGTCTTGATGGGGAGAATATAATGCAGTGCAGGAAGTTTTAAAGCCCGATCCAAATGGTGTGCGTACATCATCTTAAATGATGGGAACTTAAGAATTATCGTCCCCGTATGTTTCAATACTCTGTAGCACTCATCAATGACTCTCTCGGGATCAGCCACATGTTCGAGCACATCATCCATGATTACGAGATCGAATTTATCGTTCTCGTAAGGAATATCTTCTGCATAACCAGTTTTAAAAAAACAGTTCTTTATTTTTTTCTGTAAGGCAAATTCTGTGGACACCTCCGGGAGATATACTCTAGGAAGATCAAATCCGCTGATTGTCTTTAACTTTGAATTCTCAGCGAAATAGATCATCTTTCCGCCCCAGCCGCAGCCAACGTCTAAAACATCTTTATCGTGAAAAACATCAATGCTAACATAATCCTTGATGCATTCAAGAAAAGTAGGTGCTTCGGTGTATTCCCATTCTACTTTTGATAAATTGGTGCCACCAAAGAGGTGGGGCGTATAATTATTTTCCCTGTTTTGGGATCTTGCTAATTTCATAAATAGATTAACTATTATACTTCTCTTGGGTAGCTCAGGATCATGCGGACTTGAAGACATATTCCTCAGGGTGCGGAAATGTTTCGCTGCATTTTTCTTGCAAAAACCAATGGGTTTCTTCACGTGAAGGCGAACCGCATATTTGAAAACACGACTATACCAGAATTCTGTATCATACATACTATAACGTCTTGTAATATATCGGGTATCAGGATTATCTTTATCCTTCGCGAGATCTGGGCGCCGGAGGACTTCGGAAAGGGGGGATGGGATAAAGGTGTTTGCCATGGGATCCAGAATCATCTCTTTCCCATCAATTTCCACTATCAAGACCTCATGAGAATCGACCTTTTCTTTGCCTCTGCCGCCTGGAACGTCTTTGGCCAGCATTGTTACCCAGTTCACAGAGAAGCCTTCCCTTTCAAGCAATTTACCGAGAACGACAACATATCCCCAGCAGAAAGCGTATCCTTCAGAAAGAATCTTGATCGGATCACTGCTGTGCGATGAGCGCTCAGGACTTACATTCCGATAAACCCAATCCATTGCTTCTAGAGCTCGTTCCAATTTTGTTACCTCGCGTGGACGTTTCCAAGCTCTGACATACGACATCCTAGTATTAGAGGGCGTGTGGGGTGTCGCAGCCAGCGTAGGCGGTTTATCGCTTCCCTGAATTTGGATGTTGACGAATCTCACCTTTTCGAAGCGCATTTCGGCTTCGTGAGCGACAGTTTGCCAGGTAGGGTTATCAGATACTTCTTCTGGGGGGAGTGCATTGCTCGGAATTGCCGCTACCAAAACACCTCTCCAACAGAGAACGCGAAAGATCTCTCGCAGAGTTTGCTCGAGGTTGGGGGGGTGTTCCAACGTGTTGTTAGCATAGACGCAATCGAAAGACTCGTCAGGAAATGGAAGATCTGCAACGTCACCTACCTGAAACAACACTCGGTCCGTGCCGTAGCGTGCTTGCGCCTCGGCAATACACTCTGATCTGGGATCAATACCAGTTACCCCCATCCAAGGGTACAACTTTGAGATCCGGTCTGACCGATACCCCGTGGCACAACCTAAATCCAACACCCTCTTTCGATCAAATGGGATCATCTCTTCCAGGGGCCTTGTCCGGTCTTTAATTGAAATTCGCATGACGATGAGATTCGGAGCGTTGAACCTAAGGCTCTCAGCCAGGGGCTGATGAGCCTTCGGCTTAAGGCGCCTCTGGTGCACTGGCGCAGAAGTTACACTACCTTTCATTGTGTGTGAAGTGCATTTCTTTAGTCGACGCGGCAGACGACACAATTATGCCATATTGTTTCCGGAAGTCGATATTTTTAGCAACGTGGCCCCTGAGTCCAATTGCTTGAGCAATCACAACGATGCTCGGTAGTCCACGACCTCCAGGGTCGTTCATCCTTCAAACCTTCTTTTTCAGCATTTCGTTGTCTTTTTCCATTGCCATCTAGTTGTCTGAAGTAAAGTGCTCCTTGGCCATAGAGCCTGTTAAGGAGATAATTCGACTCACCTACCAGTTCTTTTAGTTTGCTTTCTCCGTAGGCAAGTATCTTTATTGTAACTTCGTACTTGTGAATCCAAGTTGCTCGATCGAGCAACGACCTCATGTTTTGTCGGAGAAGGACGAGTGGAATCTCCTACTCCTGCGGGTCAAGCGATTTCTGTCGCTGGTGAAGGAAGGAGGATCACTGGTCCAATTTCTGAACGTTTTTGGCTTTAACATTTTTCTCCTGATCAAAATGGGGCGAATTTTTCAATTTGCAAGGGACTTGCGTTAGCTCCTCATCAAAAGCCGATGCCTGGCCGACATTTAGTACGATGAGGAAGCACCTTTTTCGTCGAGCGTCGGTTTAAATACTTTTCCTCTCAATCCAGTAATCATACCACAAGTTCAGGTTAATCAAATTCCAAAGATACTGCGCCACATTCCGCTTGCCTTCCTTGTGAATGTCGTAAAGCCGCTTGATGAAATCATAGTTGAAATAGCTTCGCTTTCTGATTTCAGAGTTGAACAACTTATCGTAAGCGTAATCAGCGAGCTGGTTCCTGAGCCACTCATCCACAGGCGTCGCAAAGCCTTGCTTCTTCCGATAAATAATTTCGTTCGGGATAATGCCCTCCACCGCCTTCTTCAGGACATACTTTGTTGTTCCGTTTTTGATCTTTAATTGTGGCGGAATTCTCATCGAGAACTCGACAATCCGATGATCGAGGAACGGCACGCGGGCCTCAACAGAGGTTGCCATCGAGACTTTATCCACGCGCATCAATAGCAGCTCGGGCAAGCGGTTCTTGAACTCAAGATAAATCATCCGCTCCAGATAATCGGCGTCAGGGTCTTTCACAAGCAGCATGTCGTGATACTTCTTGGCAATGAGGTGCGAATTCAATCCTTTATCGCGGAACCAGCCATTGAGCAGGTGCTGCTTGTGGGTCTCAGTGAAGTTGATTGCTCCACCCCAGAAGAGCTCGTCGCCGAAGGAGGCCTTGCGGACGTACTCGAGCGGCAGATACCAATGTTGATTCTCAAAGAGTAGAGCGGCAACTTTGTAGAAACTCTGTTTGGCAAACTTCGGGAGTGCAGTGTAGTACTTCCAAATCGAATCATAAAACCTCAGTTCTCTTAGCATCCAACTGTAGCCTGCAAATTGCTCGTCGCTTCCCTCGCCTACTTGGATCACGATTGTCCCGTTGTCCCGTGCAAGCTTGGAGACGAAGTAGAGCGGGATGCAGACGGGGTCAGCTAACGGCTCGTCTTGGTGATAAATCAGTTTCGGGATAAAGTCTAGGGCGTCCTTGTAATCGATGATGATCTCGTGATGGTTGGTCTTGAAGAGTTTGGCAATTTGCCTTGCGTAGCCGAGTTCGTTGTATTTTTCAAGGTCACGGAAGCCGACCGAAAAGGTGTCCACGGGACGATCCATCAATTCATCCATCAGCGCAACGTTCGTGCTGGAGTCAATCCCGCCGCTTAAGAAGACGCCAAATGGCACATCGCTCATCATGCGATCTTTGACGGATTGTTTCAAAAGGGCGCGGAGAGTCTGAATGCAAGAGTCCTCGGTCAACTGTTGACTGTCAGCTGCGAATTGCCGACTCACTGGAACACCGTTCGCATCGATTGTGGGTTGCTCTCCGTTCACTGTCACACAGTCCCAATACTGCTCCTTCGTGACGTTGCCGTGCTTATCAATGATGAGGTAATGTGCAGGTTCGAGCTTATTGATGCCTTGAAACAGCGTCATCGGTGCAGGCGTGATGAGGAAAGTAAGGTAATGATACAATCCTTCCTCGTTCACATCTCGCTGAACGGCTGGATGCTCGAGAATCGCCTTGATTTCCGAGGCGAAGATGAAACTCCCGTTGACGAGGGTGTAATAAAGCGGCTTGATGCCGATTCGATCTCGCGCTAGGAAAAGCCTTTGCTGTTGCTCATCCCAGATGGCGAAGGCAAACATTCCCAGTAGCTTATGCACGCAGTTGACCCCGTATTCTTCGTAAGCGTGGAGGATCGATTCCGCATCCGTTCGAGAGCGATACGAATAACCTTTTTCCTCAAGCGATCTTCGAATCTGGAGGTGGTTATAAATCTCACCGTTGTAGGTAATCCATACTGAACCATCGGCATTCGACATCGGTTGGTGACCAGCGGGAGAAAGGTCAACGATGGCAAGCCGGCGGTTACCTAGTCCGATGGTTTTATTTTTCGATATATACGATCCCCGATCGTCAGGACCACGATGGAGAAGAATATCGGTCATCTTTTCAAGAAGCTTGCTCGAAACTTCTTGAGAATTCCCCACATTATATATCCCACAGATGCCGCACATTAGCGTATAAAGAAATATATAAAAGAAAGATTCTCACACATTGTGAGTCACATCATGATGCTTTGCTTGGCTCGCTCGCCTGTAGGCTTATCCGCAGAAGTACGCCTTGCATATTGAAAAGCGAACAATGCTAAGCCTAAAAGGACAATGCTATTGGAGGTAAGTGTGATGATTTTTCCGATTTCAAAACTTTTTGACTTATAGGTAAACTTTACTCTGTGCGTTCCAGGTGGAACGACGATTGATCGAAAAGCGTAATTGGTTTTATAAATCGGTGTTTCCTGGTCATCGACATAGGCCTTCCACCCCGGAGGGTAAAACACTTCACTCAAAAAGAGTAGGTTGTTCCCCGTTGCATGTGCTTTGAGTGTGATGTAATGAATGCCGTAGGAAGTAAACGACACCGATGCCTCTTTACCTGGAGGATCAATTTGAAGATGAGGATCTGATTCAAGATATGCAATTTCCTTCGGGTCGAATTCCCCATTTTTCATCTTGTTAAGAACATCTAATGGTTCTGCAACATCATACCGGGAGACAAAAAACGCTCGTGGGAGGTATCCTTTGTTGAGTAGTACTTTCTGCTGACCATCATGAACGAGTTCAAACCTGGCATCGGTATAGGCGCGATCGGAAATGAGATACTTCATGTTCAGCAAGTTCCAGAGCCACGGATTACGAATGTCCACGACATCGATAACATCCTGATAGAAGCGTAATTTCGCAGCGTGGTATCCATAGATGTTTTGCAAGCCGAAATATGCAAGTGAGTTATCAGTCAGCGGTGTGTTGTCCCGAAGTTGGAATACACGATAAAGTGATGAATCAGAACGAATAAATTGAACAGCTGCAGGTGCTTCGAACTGCGCGTCCTGCTGTCGTTTGGGCTGAACATCGAAAGGCTTCTTGTCGACTCGCCACAGGTCGAACAGCAGAATACTTATGAAAGCTAAATTCAGTAACAGCGTTTTTGTTTTTCCCAAAAGGTAAGCCCACGAGAATCCAAGCGTACACAGAGCGATGAAAAGACTTATACGAAGATCGGTGATCATCGTTTCAAAGAGAAACGGGCGAAGGGCTACTGCGATTTGTTTTTCGCTCCCCTGGAGTTGACTTACGTACCAACCTTGAATCGTCGATTTTAGTAGGAAAGTTAATACAAAAAAGACTGCGAGTGCAGTAATGGTGTAAAGGAATGTCTTGTTGACATTGGGAGTAAGTTTTTCCCTTCGCATACTATACAATGCGTAGATGCCAAACCCTGCGAGTATGGGTAGGGCGATTTGAAGTAGTACTAGAATCATGGATGGTACACGAAACTTATTAAAAAACGGAAGGTAGTAGAACATCAGATCGTAAAGAATAGGCAAATTTTTGCCGAAGGAAACGAACAGGGCAAGAATACTTAAGATAACCAAAAACTGTACCCAAGGATTTTTTCTGAAATACATCACACCAACGATTGCTAGCACCAATGGGATGATTCCCATGTATTGCGGCGCGTCGGTGAATGGCATCTGCCCCCAGTAGGTATTCAACCGATAGGGCTGATTGTTTGTGAGAGGACCTTTGTACTCATGCCACCCGAAACCGTAGTATGATGGGATAAAGAACGTAATAACTTCGCCTGGACTGAATGACCAGTTCGTTGCGTACTGATAATCTAATCCACTACCTGGAGAAGCTTTCTGTGAGGATGTTGACGCAAGAATCGGTGCTGATCCTCGAATTGAGTATTTGTTGTACTCAATCGTTGAAAGATATCGATCGGACGACATCGCAAAGGCAACCATGGACGCCACAACAAAAACACCGAAGGACTGCGCTAAACCGCGGACTGGCTCCCTTCGGAGCAATCTGGCAATGAATTGATAAACGTAATACAGGCCAAATGCCATAAACGCATAATAGATCATCTGCACGTGGGTTGATTCAAACAAAAAATGGATCAGGATAACAAGCAGGATGGCGTATATCACGCGCAGACGTTCACTGTTTTTCTCTATCACAAGAAAAATCAAAGGGAGAAACATCACGGACGCAATTTTCGTGTTGTGCCCGATCATAATCCATATGATAACAAAGCTGGAATAAAGAACCGCAGTGGAGACAAAGAAAGCGACAAAACGATTGCCCAGCTTCCAGCGGATAAAAATGTACATTGACACCCCGAATACAAAATAGTAGAACACAATCGAAAACACCTCCGTATTGGGAAATACAAAATGGAGAGCTCGTTGAAAATACTTCCACAGAGTCGTTGTAAAATCGAACCATCGGTTTCCAGTGATCATGAGACTGGCGTACGAGGGCATGCCGCTGAAGATGTAGGGTATCCACTGTGGGAAGACGCCTTGTTTTCGTCCATCGCCAAGGTAGGTGTTGAAACTTTTGGAAGCGAGGTTGTCCGGAGCGAGGAAAACTTTATTCTTAAAGAGTGGTTCAGAAAAGAAAACAATAAGGAGAAGGGATATCAACAAGATGTATGCGGCATCTTGGTATTTCTCTGGAACCCATAGTAGGTTGACATTCTCAGCTGCTGTTTGAGAATGTGCAATTTTCCTTTTTTGCTTCATGCAATCTTTTCCACGCTCGCGGAATAGAAATCAGCACCGATGGCACTATGCTTTCCGTATCAACTCATCAACTTTGAACGTTAATTCTGTTGTTTGGACAAGCTGATGAAGAGGGATGGATAAATTCGTCGTTCCACGAATGTAATCTCCAAACCACTCTAATTCTTCAGCAAACCCTTTTTGTTCCGTGGGGGTGGTAATTCGCCTTCTTGTAGAATCAGTTATTTGCAGTGCAGAAAAATTATCGATGACGACGACATTTCTATCAGCGAAAATTTCAACGCGCTCTTTGGGAAAGAGAGAACTTCCAAGAGCAGTATAGATCAGTATGCCCACGGACCCGTCTGCGTACCGAACCAGTGCTGAGAAGTTATCGAGCTTGGAATAGTAAGAAGTCCGTGGTGTAATAGCTTGAACGTCAACATCGCTGACATCGGCCTCGGTGAAAAAAGTGAAAAAATCAAAGAAGTGACAGCACTCTCCAATAATCCGTCCCCCACCTTCTTGGCCATGAGTCCAATGATCTGGTGGAACGTACCCGGCATTTATTCGATAGGTCATCATCAAGGGATTTTTTCGCTTCGAGAACGCTTGCTTTGCTTTGATTGCAAATGGTGAAAAGCGACGGTTAAATCCGACGGTGAAAGGAACTTGTGACTCCTGAAGCGTTTGGGTGAGTTTTTTCAACTCAGCACGATTGAGTGCCATCGGTTTCTCTAAAAAGATCGCCTTCCCAGCCTTCGCGGCGGCAGTGGCAATTTCAGCATGTGTATTGTGTCGGGTGGAAATAAGAACCATGTCAACGTTTGGATCATTCATCACGTCATCATAGAACGTTGTTGCGTACCGCGCTTTGTAATGTTTTGCCATATCGCTCGCGACACGACCTGTTCGACTTACGAGAGCTATGATTTCGTATTCTTTGCTTCGATAAAGATTCGGTAAATGAATTGCTCGAGCAAAATCTCCGCACCCGATAACTGCGACTTTAATTTTTCGCTTTGAGAGGGGCTTCGGATTGAGAACTAGCTTTGTTTCAGCGGGCTGAGTGCTTTGAGGGTCAAATTCAATGAGGACAGCAATCGGTTTGCTTGGTCCTTTGTGGAGCGATGAATATGCCTTTGGTGCTTGCTCAATCGGAAGGATATCATCGACAAGACTAGTTGGTGCTATTTTTTTCTCAGCGATCATTCGAATGAACTCTTCCATATTTCTATGCTCTGTCCATCGTACGTAGCCTACGGGATAATCAATCCCTTTTTTTTCATAGAATTCGTCATAGCGACCTGGACCGTAAGAAGTAGCTATAAGGAAATCGAGTTCTTTGTTGTAGAAGTCCGGGCGGGGCACATTCATTCCAACAGCCCCAACGACGACAACTTTCCCCTTTTTCCGTGCCATTGCTAGAGCTTGTTCGACTGGAGTGTTGCTTAGAGTTGCAGCGCATATCAATACGGCATCTGCTCCAATTCCATCTGTTACTTCCAATACTCTTTGGACGACCCTGCTGTTTGCCACAAACCCGTACTCGCAACCCGACTTGAGTGCGCGTTGAATACGATTCCCTTCAACATCAATACCAATGACGTGACACCCTGCCGCTTTTAATATCTGAACAGCTAACTGTCCCACTAAACCCAAGCCGAGGACGACAATATTTTCGCCGATGGATGCTCCCGATCTCCGTACGGCGTGGAGAGCAACTGAACCCAGCGCAACAAAGGAAGCATCTTTGAGATCAACGCTCGGGGGCACTT
The DNA here is from genome assembly GCA_046758305.1 of Bacteroidota bacterium. Taxonomy (GTDB): domain Bacteria; phylum Bacteroidota; class Ignavibacteria; order UBA10030; family JAZGDE01; genus JAZGDE01. The sequence goes on from JBHHZW010000008.1 coordinate 10,500, forward strand.
TGATGGTAAGATTTTTCGTGCTGCGGATGATTTCAGCATGATTTTGTCCAGCACATGCGACACGATCACCTTTGGAAAAATCCTTAGTGTTTTTTCCAACAGCGATAATCTCTCCTGAACAACTGTAACCCAATCCCTTTGTACCTTCGAGTTGCTGCTTCACTGAACGATAAGTCTTGACAATTCCCACTCTTCGCAAACGTGCAAGCACTTTTTTGACCTGTTCAGGCTGTGCCAGAGCCTTTTTGACAAGTGATTCAGCCGAGGAGACAACACTGGATAATTCTGTACCGGTACTGATTAATGCATAATGGGTTCGTATCAGGAGAGTATCGTCGCTCACGGTAGGACTGGGGACATTCTCGACAAGTACTTTTCCGCGTTGTGTCAGAATCTGGCGCATTGACGTATTACACTGAAGTTATCAGTTGTAGTTAATTCAGCTTTGACTGAAGCAGTGTATCCACGATGCGTTTGGCTGCCGTCCCATCCCAGTGTTGCGGAATCTGAGAGGTTTTATTGATCCCTGATAAGATTTTCTTTGCCTCAGCCACGATTTTTGCAGGGTCGTTTCCGACGAGGGTGTTCGTTCCTTCCGTAATGGTGATTGGACGTTCAGTGTTTTCTCGTAGCGTCAAACAGGGAACTTTCAGCACAGTTGTCTCTTCTTGAATGCCCCCTGAATCGGTCAGCACCAGCCTTGCGTGCATCATGAGATGAAGCGAATCGAGATACCCTAATGGCTCACAGAGAACAACATTTGTCATTCTAGCCGCAAGACTGTTCAACCCGAAGGTCTCTATCATTTTCTTTGTTCGTGGATGAACGGGCCATACAAGAGTTAATCTGCGTTGGATTTCTTCAAACGCCTTTAGAATGCCTTTAAGGGATTTCTCACTATCTACGTTGGAAGGTCGATGGAGTGTAATGTATCCATAAGGTTTTGAGTCAACGCCGAGTGTTTCTCGAATGCTTGAGCGGCTCGCCACGTCCTTGAATTTCATCAGGCTGTCGATCATCACATTACCGACAAAATGAATCTTGGTCTCTGGAATACCCTCTCGTTTCAAGTTAAGATTTGCATCTTCGCACGTGGTAAATAGAAAGTGTGATAATGCATCCGTGACAATGCGATTGATTTCCTCTGGCATGGTGCGGTCAAAACTTCGAAGACCGGCTTCGACGTGAGCAATCGGGATGGTCAATTTTGCGGCAACAATACTACATGCGAGGGTTGAATTGACATCACCAACAACAACAATCAAATTAGGCTTCTCTTTCAACAGTATCTGCTCAAAACCACTCATAATTTTAGCGGTCTGTTCAGCGTGACTACCTGAACCAACACCAAGGTGAATATCAGGGTCCGTGAGAGAAAGTTGATGGAAAAAAATCTTGGACATATCAAAGTCATAATGCTGGCCAGTGTGAAGGAGTACAGATTGAAATTTTCCAGGGTGTTTCTTGTACTCGTCAATCAGAGGAATAATCTTGATAAAGTTGGGTCTCGCTCCAACAACGTTGATGATTTTCAGACTTTTGGTCATGCCATGTTAGCCCGACAAGGAAACTTTGTCGAACAGGCTCGCAAGTTTCTTCGTGAGTTGTTTTCGTTCAAATTGGTTGATGCGTTCAGTATCGGGTTGAAGCGCAATACGATCATACCAAAAATTGCGGTAATATTCAAGAATGATGCTTTTGAGACTGGTAAGATCATCTGAGGGTGCAGATTTCCCGGAATTCGCTTCTCGAATCAGATCCGCTACGGCTCCGTTTGGTGCAATGGTAATGATGGGGCGTCGAGCTCCGAGGTATTCGAAAACTTTGCCAGGAACAATTTCTTCGTTTCCGACAAATTCATCGACGATGAGAAGAAGCGTATCGGATTGGAGGAGAAGTTCGAGCGCTTTGCTATGCGGTACGTAGGAAACAATGTCGATTACGGAGACCAGATCTTTATCTCGTAACATCTCATTCACTTCCTGTCCAAAGCGCCCCACAAATTGGAGTCGAATTTTATGAAGTTCGATAGCTCCGTCATGAAGTAATTCTCGAATCGCTTGCAGAAAAACCTGCGGATTGCGTTTCCCATAGAGAGAACCGACGTAGGTGATCGTAAATCGCTCGTTTCGCTGTTTCTCGACATGCGGATAATCCTCGCTATCAAATCCATTGGGGATGTGCTGAAATTTCTCCCGACTGATCTCAGGATATTTCCTCAATATATCTTTGTTAATGCCTTGCCACGCTGCTTCGATAGCGGTGGCGTTGGTGCAGCAGGAACGCTCGAGAATTGTATCAACTGCGCGCGGAAAGGACCATCTCTGTGGCGTCGAGAGGAAACCTGTCCACGGGTCACGAAACCCCGCTACCCACGGTTTCCCACTGATACGGTGAAGTGCATTGGCTATTACGGCGCAGGTATACGGTGGCGAGGATGAATAAATGACGTCAATGCGTTCCGACGAAAGGATCCTCTTTCCCTCTGGGAGGGCATATGGAAACCAGCCTATGCGAGCATCAGGAATAAACCGTGTGGCGCGGAAAAACTCTGCGACACGATCGATAAACGGCCGTTTCGCTCCTTGCTGGGGAATGACATTCACGTCAATCGGAATGTCTTTGGAGCGTCTGGTGATCCAACGATAAAAGGCGTACGGTTCGAAAATCTTGGTGCGGTATATCTTCACGTGCGGTGGGATCTCACGCAGTAATGATTCATCACGCGCAGGAAATTCAGCATCCTTTACAGTGAGGACAACCGGCTCCCACCCATACAGTGGAAGGTACTTCACGAATTTGAGAACCCGCTGAACCCCAGATCCTCCGGCGGGCGGAAAATAGTAGCTAATCACTAACACTTTCCTCATGGGGATTTTTACTCCTATAGGCATACTAGAATCTGATACGCGAGCGCGCGCATTGCACTCAAAGCCTGTTGGGGCAAGTGTACACGGCGGATCGCGATCTGGTCGTGCGTTGGTTCGAGCAGGTCATCACCAGACGCGATGCATAAGAGACGAATTTTGTGTGCTGCACGAGTGAGAATCGCAGCTTCCTTTTCGACTCGTAAGTCCGCGGAAACGGTTGATCAAGTACCATGCCGATGGGTACACCTCAATGCCTGTCTTGGTTCCAGCGAGGAAAGGCCCGAGTGACCCAACCGTGAGCTCTTCGAAGGTCTTGAGCGTCAAAGACTTTTAACAGGTAGAGGACAAACGGAAAACACACTATGATGATGAGATCCAAAGCGACGTTTGTCCAGACCGCCGCCCCTTTCCACAGAAAACTGAGACCGTAGAAAGTCACCGTGAGGACGACCACCGTGAGGGCGCGCTCCCAACAGTATTTCACAAAATAGATCTTGTTCACGAAAAAGGTTGTGACGGGGACCATCAACCCGTAGGAGAGGGCCGTTGCGAGTCCTGCCCCAATGATGTTCCATCGTGGAATGAGCAGAAGGTTGAGCCCGATATTCAACAAGGCGGTTGCCGAGACTATTGCTGAAATATATCCTGTTCGCCTTTCAATGTAAAATCCTATAGATAGAATAAAAAACATCCCGTAGAATCCAAACCCGACCGAGAGGAGAAACACAACCTTCTCCGCCTCCCAGTAGAGTGGGTTGGGGACGATGAGACGAAGGATTTCCGGTGCAAAGAGCGACAGGACCAGGATTGTCCAGAACACTACGAGAGTGAAGTACGTGAATGTCTTCGAAAGAAACGCCTTTGTTTCTCCTCCAGCATTGACCTTGAAGATGGCTGGATAGAAGCCAAGGGCGAACGAGCTGACAAACAGGAGGTTAATAAGACCCGCGATCTGGTAACCGAGCGTGTAGAGACCGACCGAGTCCAAAGTAGAGAGCAACTTCAGCAGATATCGGTCGCTGAGGTTCAAGATAATCATCGCCAGACTTGCTCCCATGACCGGTAACCCGTATCGGAGCATCTCATTCAACTGATCCCGGAGAAAACCAAACTGAATGTTTTTCAACAGATAGGGCAACGTCAGCCCGAACGAGAGGGCAGTGCTGAGCAGGATGCCTAACAGGACGCCCTCGATGCCAAGATGATAGAAACCAACGAAAACCAGATTGAGTATGACCAAAAAGGTGAAGCGGAGGAACGATATCGTCGAGTAGCGAAGTGCGCGTTCTTGGATACGAAGGAGAGAAAGTGGGATGATTAGGAGACGGTCAAAAATGGCGATCAGGACGACAAGCTGAATATAGTAACCAAATCGTTGCCCTGGTTGATTGGACGAGTCGACTCCGAAGAGAATCTGCGTGAGCAGGTCTGAGGTGGCCACGATGACCAAGAAGCAAATAGCACCGAATCCGACGGTCGCGACCGTCGTCGTGAACATGGTCTTCTTCTTTTCCTCTTCGGACTCGGCGATCGAATACCAGCGAATGAGGGCCGTGGCAAGCTCCAATCCGACGAGGAAAATGGTGACATGAAGGGTGAGATCGAGCAATCCCAGTATTCCGTATTCGCTGACCGGGAGGTGTTTCGTGTACAGCGGTACCAGGATCAAGCCGGCCAACTTGGGTGCCATGGTGCCAAGCGCGTACACGACCGTTAGTTTGGCCGTGCCTTTCAGTTCAGAGTAAATGTCCATTGCATGCTCAGCTGGCTCTTATCGTGACATAGTCGCGCTCTTGGGGGATTTTTACCGAGCACCACCCTGTGGCCGCAATAGCTGAACCAGTCCCCTTGTTCGTTGTTTGACAAAAGAGATAGAGTAAATCTACTCTCAAGGTTTTCCGTTCTTTCTTTGATTTTCCCACCGACTATAACCATTGGATGGCAAGAAGGTGGAGAACGCGCTTCAGATATTTCGGGATCGTCTTGATGTAGCGAAGCTTTGAGGTTCCGATCTCCCGATTGACGAGGAGAAATGGGATCTCGGTGAAATGCGCTTTCTTCCGCAGAAGTTTGGTCATAATCTCCAGCTGTACAGCGAAGCCTATTTCCTGGATCGCCATCGCCCTGACGATGTCAGCAGGACATGCTCTGAAACCACCCGTGTTATTTCGCACAGGGGAGCGAATCAGGCAGCAGGAGAATGAGTTGGCAAATTTGCCGATGAGAATGCGGTGCAACGGCGCATCTTTCATCCCTCGCGCGGAGATAAAGCGGGATGCAACGCACGCGTCGTACCGGTCAAGGGAGTTGACCATCGTGCGTAGGAGCTCTGGAGGATGTGTCATATCCCTATCCATTGATGAGATGACGTGACTACGTGCGTTTGTGATATGGCTGCGGAAAGCACTGTGAAGGTTTTAATTGGCTGGATGGGTGACCACTCGGAGGTTTGGGTAGCGTGTGCACAGCGTGGAAAGAAAGGAGGGTGTTCGGTCTTGTAAAACATCGTCAACTTTACCTGCGGCCGGACTTCCCTTAAGAGCGATTCACCTTCGCAGGGGAATCGGCATCTTTTGCCGTCAGTGCAACCGGTTCCCAGCCAAAGTCCGGTAGATACTTCCTGAACTTCAGCACGTGCCGAACCACGGCTGCGGCAGAGGCAGGAAACTAATATGTCACGATGAGAACCTTATTCATGAGCCCTTTGCTAACTCTTCGATTGCTTGGACGAGCCGTTCCCAACCGAATTCCTGTTTCAAGGTTCTCACTCGCTCCTCAAAATGTTGTCCTCGATTTTCCCGATAAAACCGGACAATAGCATCGGCGAGTGCTTGAGGGTTTTCAGGCGGGACGAGAAACCCTGTCTCCCCATGGCCAACAGCTTCGGGTAATCCCCCCACTCGCGTGGTGATCACTGGCTTATCGAAATTGTACGCGATTTGGACGATGCCGCTTTGCGTTGCTGATACGTATGGAAGCACAGCCACATCCGCCGCAGAAAAATACAGCCTGACCTTCTCACTAGGAACGTAATCCGGAACTACTGTGACTGTATTGTCCAATCCCAGTCGACGGATTTTTTCTCGATACGGTCGTTCATCTTCGTAGAACTCACCGACGACGAGCAGGCGAACTTTCAGCTGACGAAGCACAATCGGCATTGCATCGAGTAGCGTGTGGAGGCCTTTGTAGGCGCGCACATAGCCGAAAAAGAGCATGACGCGCTCATCCGTCAGGTTCAAGAGGCGGCGCGCTTCGATCTTGGGAAACGGTGTGCCAAACAACTCATATACAGGATGAGGAACCTTGAGGTACTTCGAGCCTGGGAAATACTTGTTGAGATCCTCTTCAACCGCGTCTGACTGAACGATGAAGAAGTCTGCCTGCTTGAATGCGTACCTTGTCAAAAGCAGGTCTCCTGGGCGTTGCTCGTGCGGGATGATGTTGTCACAGATGAAGAGCACCTTTACGCTCGTGCCGTGCTTCGCGCCTTTGGCTATCCAGCGAAAACAGGGTGCGAAGAATGGCATCCAGTATTTGAAGATGAGCAGGTCCGGTCGGCGTTTGCGGATTTGCGTCCCAACGCGAATCCAGGTCGCGGGATTGATCGAATCGATGAGCTGGGGCGCCCGGGGGATGTGTTCATGTTCTCCGCTTTCCTCTTGCGTCTTGCCCGGAAAAAACATTTTCGGGTATTGCCGTTTGAACGTGATAGTTTCAACTGTGTGACACTTGCTCAAATGTTTAGCAAGCAGTGAAATGAAGTGCGCGATGCCGCCTCGAAGAGGATAAGCCGTGCCGACGATGGCGATCTTCATCTTTTTAACGAGGCGATTTTAGAAGACGCTTGCACGTGTCAAATACCTTTTGAACTGACAAATAGTCCATACAGTTGTTCGGGCAAGTAGGGGAATAGTAGCACGAGCATTCAATCTCCGGTTCGAGAATTTCACCCCGGCCGTAGAGTTCAAATTCATACTTGTTAAAAATGTTATTGAGCAGCACGATCTTCTTTCCCAGGCCAATCGCGATGTGCAACGCCATGGTGACTGTGGTAACGACAAGCTCACACTGATTCGTCTCGCTCATAAACCGCGGCAACGGAAAGTATCCAAGGTATCTGGCTCCACTTTGTCTTGCGATTTGCCTATTCTTCTTATGCTCGTGCTCGCCTCCTAAGAGCATCGGAACGTAACCGGCTTTCTTGAGTTTCTTCGCAAGGGAAATCCAGTACTTTTCAGGCCAGAGACGCGAAGTCCAGCGCCTGCCGCAGCCGGTGTTCAATCCAACAATTTTCTTCTTCGGCAATTTCCATTCATAGTGTTCGATGTCCGGCATCACATACGGTTCACGCGAGAATTCGAAACCGCACATCTCGAAGATTTCTTCCTGATAACTTTTCATGTTTGCTTTGCTGACATCGTCAAAGATCCCGGTGAGGTACTTCTGTCCTGCCGATGCGTCGAGGGGGACGCACTTGCCGTTCTTCAGCGCAAATCCTTTCTTGGTGGCTGCGGAAAGCATTGAGCAGAGAGCGCACGCTTCCTTCTCTTTGTCCAGATTGTAGATCGTATTAAAGGCGACCGCTTGGATCGTGGCGAGACTTTGAGGGGTAAAAGGGAGAACCACATCAACAATCTTCGGAATCACCTCAGGGGTCAGCGTCAGCCACCAGAGTTCAGCTCGAGGCTCGGCTTCCTTGAGCTTTCTGAGGATGGGTGTCGTGCGGATGACGTCGCCGATGGCACCAAGTTTGATGATGAGGATTTTTTTATCCGTTGGTTCATAGTATTGACAATCGTTGCCATGAGAATCGACGCAGTGGACGCCGTGCTGTTTATGGGGCTTACATGGAACATCCCCGCGAAAATGTCGGCAATCATACTTTAGGTCTTTGACGGTGAGATCCACCTCAACATCTCCACAATTCTCATCGGGTACCGCAGATGCAACCGTGGCCGGGACACCGATCGACATCCGCTCGTGCGTCAATCAGATAAGACTGCGGGCCAATTCTCCATCGAAGAACGCGATGGCCGCGTCACTTGACGATTTCTCGGATCGAATACTCTCGCTCGAATTGCTGACCCTTGGTGATCATCTCCCCGATCAAGCCGATGGAAATGAATTGGATCCCCACGATGATAAGAACGAATCCCGCGATGAAAAGTGGACGATTACTGAGCACTGTCAGCTTCAGGAGCCAGAGGACGGACAGGTACGCATCGATCACAACTCCCGTGATGAAGGCGACCAGCCCCAAGAGGCCAAACAGGTGAAGCGGTCTGCGGATAAACCGGGTGGTAAAGAGGACAGTCAGGAAGTCAAGAAAACCTTTCCAGAACCGTGCGAGGCCGAACTTGGTAGTTCCGTACTTGCGAGGGTGGTGTTTTACGACCAACTCACCGATGTGATACCCCGCCCAGTGTGCCAGAACCGGGATGAACCGATGGAGTTCGCCGTATAAGTGGATGTCCCGAGCCACCTCGCG
>JBHHZW010000009.1:0-18436 GCA_046758305.1 Bacteroidota bacterium
GAACTTGTGCAATCTGGTATTGTGTCGAGAGTTCTGCTCGTTTACCGACAGTATGGCCAGACGGAGTTCAAACAACGAGAAATGTCTTTAGCAGGCACGATCGCGAGAACGACCATACCAGGTGAAGAAGTGACGCCACCGCTTCTCGAGTACTTCTTGTCCCTCGAGATGGAAGACGGCTCCACGGAAACGTATCCACTGGAGAGCCCGGAAGCCAATCTCCGTCAGGTGGCAGTCCCGGCTGTTTCGGCGAAAGACGAAGAGATCATCGTTCTGAGTCCTGAACGCAACCAGCAAGTTTCGCTCGGCGAGTTTGTCTTATCTGTTTCGTTGATTCGAGCTTCAAATAAAGTCAACAAGAGTGCAACACGTCTGTACCTCGACAATAACGACGTCACTCAGTATGCAGTCGTCTTGGAAGATCTCATCGTTTTCTATCCCGAAAACTATCCCGCACAACTCCGCGTAGGGTGGCACACTGTCCGCATTGACATCTTCGACACCGAGGGGAATTCTTACCACAGTGTCACCTGGAAATTTTCGGTCACCACGGCGGAACTCGCCGCCGCCCTTGCACGCAACCGAGTCGATTACCGGCTCAACTTTCAGGGTGAGGCCCGCAACGAAGAAGTTAGCCGGACAAACACCTGGTATAATAGATTCACGGCTAACCTCAACGCGGCCTATCGATCCGCTCGTTTCAACGGAATGGTTTTCCTCACGTCGGAAGAACGCGGCGAGCGACAACCGCAGCATCGGTTCTTCGCGAATCTCGAAACGAACTGGATTCGACTCCAGGCAGGCGATACGTATCCAAAGTTTCCAAGCCTTATCCTCCGGGGGAAGCGAGTTCGCGGCTTTAACGGGAGCCTTATGCTCGGGTTCTTCAACCTGGATGTCACCGACGGTGAAATTGTCAGAAGCGTCGAAGGCATAGTCCTCAGGGACGGCGTGCCCAAAGATAGCGTTACGACAACGGCAACCTTCATCGAAAGTTCCAGGTTTCCTGGCAAGTTTGCCCAAATCAATCCGGGGAAGTATAAGCGCACACTGTTTGCGCTGCGACCGAGCTTCGGAGGTGGAGAAAAGTTCCAATTCGGCTTGACGTATCTGCATTCGGAAGATGAGGTCGGATCGATTGAACTCGGATTGCGTCCGAAGGAAAACGTCGTCGTCGGCCCGGACTTGCTGATCGGTTTCGACAACCAGCGCTTCCTCCTCACCGCGCAGGGCGCCATAAGCCTCGTCAACAACGACATCTCTACTGGCTCGTTCAACGATACACAAATCGACTCACTGTTTGGAGGAGGTAACCCCATCGCAGATATAGATGCGAACGATGCTAAGGATATCCGAGACCTTGTCGACAGGTTCATCACGTTCAATCAACATCTGGCACCCATTAATCCGGACGAGTTCTCCAGTGTGGTTGGAGAAGCAACGATAAGTCTGAACTACTTTGGCAACTATTTCAAAGGATCCTACATTTATCGTGGCAATGAATATGACTCGTTCGGACAGAACTTTCTCCGCAAGGACATCAAGGGATTTAACATCCTGGATCGCCTGCGCCTGGCCAAGAATCGATTCTTCATCACCGTAGGCTATGAGCGACTGGAAGACAACCTCCTCAACACCAAACCAGCAACCACGACGTTTACCAACACAAACATCTCCCTATCGCTGTATCCGCGCACAAACTTCCCGAACTTCACCGTCGGGTACGGCCGCTACCGCAATGATAACGGGTTGGATTTGAGCGACGCCAACGCCGTCAGCGACTTCACGAACCGGTATTTTGGTCAGCTCAGTTACAATTTTACCGCTGGCATCCGACACAGCGTATCGCTGAACTTCAGCACCTCAGACCGGGATGATGAAACGATTCGGAAAGCTGACTCGAAATCAACGACCATTGGCGGCCAGTTAAACAGCACGTGGGCGCGTCCCCTCGTGACATCATTCGGAATAACCGTGAGTCAGAACGAAGTCTCTCGCGCAAACTTTGATTACACAACTGTTCGCCTGAGCGGCCGGTACCGTCTTCTAGCGGACAAGCTCCTCCTGTCGGCGAGCATTGCCCCCACTTTCGGTGATTTCCAGCGTCAGGTGGTTGAAGGTGGTCTCCAGTACTTCGTGACCCGGAAGTTCAGCTTCGTCTTCAATGTGCGATACTTCAGCAACGAAGAGCCGAGCTCGGATGATATCATCACAGGCTTGACGACCAGAGTTGACCTGTAATAATGTGTTCCGCACGAACCGATGGGTAGATTTGGAATTCAGAAAAGCAACCTTCGGCCGTGGCTTGTTAAGGTCGGATTAGGTGTCGGGGTTGCGTTTCTCGTCGTCTTTCTGACACAGGATATCGTTTTTCGTGGTGCACTGCTCAAGCGCCTGGAACTCTCCTCGATCGACTTCCGCTTCCGTGCTCGCGGCTCCATCGAAATCCCGAAGGACTCTCTGAAGGTCGTCATTGTAGATATCTCCCACGAATCCGCACAAGGAATCCCCCCTCCGTACAACAGGCGGCCTTGGCCGCGCTCGCTCTTTGGACACCTGATTCGAAACCTCAATAGAGCAGGAGCTCGCGCAATTGGAATTGATCTTCTCATGAGCACGCCGGATCAATTTGACCCGAAATTTGACAACGAGCTCATGCAGGTTATCCGCCAGTCCGGCAACGTAGTCGTTGCAGGAGAAGTTAAGCAAAGGTACCTAAAGGAAATCGGTGAGCAAACCATCGAAATTCAAATTAGACGGGAAAAAGAAAATTTCAAAAACATTTTCTTCGAGGCTGACAGTTCGATTGGCATCGTAAATCTGATGGGCGACGACGATAGCATCTTTCGTCGATATCGGCCTTTCGCATACCATCCGGGTCAAGGCGTGCGCGTGCCCACGTTTGCCTTCGCTTGCCTGAACAAATACTTTGACCTGCCGCCGTTCCAGGCTGCGAAAATCACTCCCGGTTATTTTACACTTGCCGATCGGAACATTCCTCAATACGATGATGTGAGTATGCTGATTAATTTCTACGGTCCCGACCACACGTTTCCACACTATGAATTCTTGAACGTCATTGATGATGCAGAGTTTGAGACCGTCGTGGAGCAAGAACTCGGAGTTGACCTGAATGTGTTTGATGACCCGGACGTCGGTGGACTCTTGCAGAGTGGAATCTTCAAAGATAAGATTGTTCTGGTCGGCTCGGTGGAGCCGGAGGACAAGGACCTTTTCCCCGTCGCCTTCGCAAAAGGCAGGGCAGAAGGGGATCGCATGATGTTTGGAGTCGAGATACACGCGAATGCGATCCAGACCATTTTAGATCAAAACTATATCACGCGACAGTCGAACGCGAATGAAGTCGCCCTCATTTTTGTGTTTACGTTCCTGACGTTCTACAGCACCTCAGCGCTCAAAGGACTCAAGATCAAGCGGGGCTTTCTCCTTGAGGCGGCTGCATTTTTCATCGTTGCGCTCCTGATTGCTGGCATCATCGGTCTTGCTATTTGGCTATTCAAACACAACTTCCTGATGGCAGTGGTGAGTCCGGTACTGTCTATTGCCTTCGGTTACGTCGGCAGCACTGTTTACCACTATCTGGCCGAGCGCAAGCAAAAGGCAATGATCAAAGGCATGTTCAGCACCTATGTGAACCCGACTGTCGTGGATGAGCTCATTGCCCATCCTGAGAAACTGCGTTTGGGAGGTGAACGGAAGGAGCTGACCGTGCTGTTCAGCGATATTGCAGGATTCACGACGTTCTCTGAAAGCTTACCGCCTGATGAACTGGTCGCCTTCCTCAACGAATACCTGAGCGCGATGACAGAACTCATCTTCAATTACCGCGGAACTCTCGATAAGTATGAGGGCGATGCAATCATGGCCTTCTGGGGAGCGCCAATTCACCAGGAAAATCATGCTTTGCTCTGCTGCCAAACGGCAACTGAAATGCAGAAAGGGCTCGTTCAGTTGCGCGAAAAATGGGCAGCGGAGCGCAAACCTCACGTCGAAGTCCGCATCGGCATCAACACTGGCGAAATGGTCGTCGGCAATATGGGAGGCATCGGACGCTTCGATTACACTGTGATCGGAGACAGTGTGAACCTCGGATCACGACTGGAAGGTGCGAACAAACAGTACCACACATTCATCATGATCAGCGAGCGCACTCACGAGCTGGTGAAAGAGCATGCCATCACGCGAGAGCTCGACTTGCTGGTGGTGAAAGGAAGGACACGAGCTATCAAGGTGTACGAGCTCCTCGGTCTCGTTCGGCACAGTATTCCCGCCGAAAAAATCGAGCTGCTTGAATGGTATCGCAAAGGCCTGCAGCATCACCGCAGACGCGAGTGGAAGAAGGCAATCCAATGCCTCGAAAAGGCGCTCCTGATCGATCCGAACGACTACCCATCCAAAATCTACATTGAGCGTTCGAAGATGTACGAATTGAATCCACCGCCCGACGACTGGGACGGCGTCTTTGTGCTCAAAATGAAGTAACCTCTCCTCCTACCATTCCATTGTCTGAAGGATCGCCTGCTGAGCGTTGAAGATAGGCCGTATCGCGAGCGGAGGTTTTCTGGCGTTGGGTATCGCTGTCAACTCGTAAAACCTTTTTCCCGTATCAAACACAACAGTTCGAACGGTCGTAGCGCCATCGTCTGAAGTATATTCATACGAGCAGAAGTTTCTCCTGTTCAGCCGAAATACCTCAGGTGGTCTCAAGAGTTTCGCCGTTGATTCGCGCCCCTGCCTCAGCGACAAACTCAGCTGAGCAAGAACCTCTAATCCAGCTGCCTTCACCTCCTTCCGAAGCCGCTCATCTGCCCTGATTTCCAAGAGGCCCATCGTTGCAGAATAGTCTTCCTTTACCAACCATATGAGCAGCCCTGGAGACGTTTCACCATCCTCCGGAACGAACCATCCATCTGGCACACGTAAGCGGAGGTGGCCGTCGGTGGAAACGGCCGTTCTGTCCGAGAGTGGGTAGACAAGACGAGGTCGACCCGGCGCGCAACTTTCAAGGATGAGGAAGAAGCAGAAGAGAACCGAAAGGACAACAAAAGGCGTGGGAATAAACAGGATTACGAACTGCCCAGGTGGTTTAGTGAAAATTCTTTTCACCGGCTTCAATCGCAACATCGAGACGATTCTCTTTTGGCGGAATGGGGCAGCTGTAGTTTTCATTGTAGGCGCAGGAGGGATTATACGCGAGGTTGAAATCCAGGAGATACGTTCCAGTTTGACTCTCCTCGAAATCGAGATAACGACCAGCGCCGTAGGTCTCCTTCCCGTTTGTAGGATCAGTAAACGGGACAAACAGGTACGAGTCGAGGTCGGGGGTGAACTTGTAGACGTACAGCCGCTGCGGTCTCCCTCGAACAGTAAAATCGAAATAGCCGTATTTCACAGCATCACGGAGGTCGCCCGTCGTCGTCCCCATTTTCAACGTTTCAGGATTTTCGAACTTTTGAAGGGTGACTCGGAAGATGAATCCCTCGATAGGGTCGTAGTACTTCAGATCTCGGAACGCGACTCGGTCCTCATCCTTCACGGGTGATTGTTCATTGTCCTTGAAGAATTTGTCCTTCTCTGTCCGATATTCGACCAGGGAAGCGAGGTATTCCTGCGCCTCACTCGGAGAGCTAAATGCGCTTTGATTCATGTGCAGGTCTCGAGGTGCTTTTTCAGACCGGTCGCATGCAGTGAAAAGGAACCCAATAACAACAAGACCAACCCATCGATGCATTCTTGCGACCATGCTGCTCACTCTGTCGCTCGCGCGAACCGGTCACTCCGAAGCGTAAACTTCAGCGAAACGCGATGCATGTTCCCAAGCTGGTCCGTTGCATCAAATTTCGCGAAAGAATAGTCGACATCCAATTTCGGGAGTCGAACACCGGCGCCCGCCGTCAGTGATCCGATGTCGCTGTATCCCACTCGCAGCGCGACCAGCTCGCGGAAGCTGTACTCCATCCCGATGTGAAGGTCCACGCTCACCGGACCGAGATTCGCTGTCGAAGCATACTTTCTCCCCTCGAACCGCACATCGAAATCGAGCGCCGGGGCAAATTGACCGCCGAGGAATTGGAAGAAATATGCAGACCCGAGTTTCATCGTCGGCGAGATGAGCTCATTCGTCCCAGTATCCCAAGCGATCAGTGTTGTCGTCACATCTTGGAAGTTTGCTCCGACAAAAAATTCGCTGAAGGGATTATAGAGCGCAGAAACGTCGAACCCGATTCCAAGAGCCGAATTCTCACCGATCTCGCGACGTATCAGTTTAACGTTCGCCCCCAGGGAGAACCGATCGTTCGATTTCTTCGAGTAGCTTATAAACAAGGCCCAATCAGCGGCATTGAAGAACGTGATTCTATTGTAGTCCAGCCGGTCGACGTCGTCCAACAAACCGTCGCCGTTCTCATCGATCAACGCTCCTCGCGTGTCAGGGATTCCGTCTACCCCGAGCCGGATAAGGCTGAAAGCGAGCGTTGCTTTCGACCCAACCGGAATGGCAACGGCACCGTAATCATAGTTCATCAGATTGCCGAAGCGCTCGTCGTGCATCAGGGTGATCTCAGGGTAATCGACCTGTCCAAGTCCAGCAGGATTCCAGTATCCGGCAGTCACATCGTTTGCCAGGGCGACAAAAGCACCGCCGAGCCCTAGAGCTCTTCCACCGACACCGATCGAGAGAAATTCACCCGCAAACTTGCTGACTTTCGTCCCGCCTGCTTGGACGGAATGGCCAGTCATAACCACCCAAACAACGAGAAGAAAAAGTCTCCCGCTCCGCATCGTTCGCTCCTTCCAGCACAAAAAAACCGAACCACATCCCTTCGATGTCCGTTCGGTTCTCAAGAATCGCTAGAGATGGATGTTATGATAACAAACGATCGCCACAAAAAGTTGTCAGAATCTCTAACAATTCTTCGATAGTCTGGTCCGCTAATTCATTCTCTACGATGGCGAATTCTGTGCTGATTGTCAAGTCCTTCTAGTTCGTGCTACATCGAGCGGCTCAGCCCCCAGTTCACGCATCAGCGCCCGAATCACTGGGTGGCCTGCAACCGGGGTTTCGATGCCCCCTCGATGAGCATCCTGATCTCCGTTCGGGCTATTTTCCCCTCTGATCAAGGGCTCGAAAAGGAGCCGGTTCGTCCTGTACACCCTCTGAGCAACGGTCGTCAAAAACTCCCGATGTCGCTTGAGGGAACCCAGATGAAATTCATCCGGGCAGCCGAGTTGAATTGCGCCGTCGTGAATCCCGAGAACTCGGACCTGAGTGAGAACGCTCCCGATACCTATTTTCTGCCGCTTTACTTCCTCGACGAACGCCTTCCAGCGCATTTGAAATTCCTCGATGGATAATGCGGATGACGTTGGTGTTTCTCCGGTCGAAGAACCAAGCGACTCCGAAGAGGGCTGCCCCGTACCAGCTTCGATTGTTGCAGCAGGTTGGCGACGATGGTGTGATGATTCAGGGGAGACCGATTTCCTCATAACCTCGACCGGTATCGCCTTCGCGGGAGCTGACGCTTTCACCCTTCCAAGCACATCGACGACAGATCCGTCAAGCTTTTTTTTTAATTCTTCCAGCTTCTGCAGCAACTGGTCGATTTGGACGGTGCTGTCCAGCTGGATCATTTGGACCAAGCACATTTCGAGCTTGAAGCGCGGTTGCGGGCTCCAGCGAATTGCACTCTCAGTTTCCATGACCAGCCGAATGAACCGGAGGATATCGCTTTCTGTGAAATGCTTGGCTTCCTCCTCATATCGTCTTCGATGCGATTCCGATGCTTCGACGAGCTTCGCGTCGGAAGCTGTTCGGATGATGAGAAGATTGCGCAGATGTTCCGCTAGGCCCGTGAGAAACTCACGAATGTCGTACCCTCTCGAGAGAATCTCCTCAACCAGTTGGAGACCACCTTTGCTGTTTTTTTCCTTAGTCAAATCCGTCACGCGGAAGAACATCTCCTGGTCAACTGCGTTGAGAACCTGGAGCACTTGCTGATAGGAAATATTGTCACCGCAGAACGAGAACACTTGGTCGAAGATACCCTGAGCGTCCCGGAGAGATCCGTCAGCCTTTTTCGCGATGAGGAGAAGTGCATCGTTGGAGATCTGAACGTGCTCTTCGTCTGCAACCTTCCGAAGGTTCGTGGTGGTCTCCTGGATGGGGATACGCCGAAAATCAAACCGCTGACACCGTGAGAGAATCGTTGCGGGGACTTTGTGAACTTCCGTTGTGGCAAAAATGAAGAGCACATGCCTCGGCGGTTCCTCAAGAGTTTTCAGGAGCGCATTGAACGCCTCTTTCGTCAGCATGTGAACTTCGTCGATCACATAGACCTTATATTTTCCCCTTGCAGGAGCATACCGGACAGATTCCCGGAGATTGCGAATTTCTTCGACCCCACGGTTCGAGGCCCCATCGATCTCGATAACATCGAGGGATCGGCCCTCCGTGATCTCTCTGCAGATCTCGCACGCATTGTCCGGGTTCAGGTCCTGAGGGTTCTCGCAGTTGATCACTTTGGCAAGAATACGGGCAACAGTCGTCTTGCCAATGCCGCGCGGTCCGCTGAAGATGTACGCGTGTGCGAGTCGATTGGACGAAATCGCGTTCCGAAGTGTCGTCGTCACATGATTCTGTGCGACAACATCGTCAAATCGCATCGGACGCCATTTTCGAGCTGTCACTTGGTAGGTCATAGAGTACGGGCTACGCGGGGGTTTTCGCTTCAAGACTTTGAAAATCCGCTGGAGCGTCTTCTGCAAATTCCGACACGGATCGAACCAATATAGCCCAAAGACTTCAAATATTCAACCCGTATGAAAGCTCGGCTTCCGGGTACCGGTGAGAGTGAGAGAAGAACGCGAGCGTGAAACGCATGAGGCTGATACTACCGCGCCGTCAATTTCCTCTCGCGAGAGCGTGTGCGTGTGCGACCAACATGGGAGAATACATACGGAACGGCCTGGTCGATTTTTTCGATACAGAAAATCTTCAGACCTTCCTTTACCTTTGCGGGAACTTCGCTCAAATCTTTCTCATTTTCTTTGGGGATCAAAACGGTTCTGACCCGGCTCCGTTGCGCTGCGAGCAGTTTTTCCTGAAGTCCTCCGATCGCAAGCACGTTCCCGCGGAGGGTGATTTCACCCGTCATGGCAACGTCCGACCGTGCTGGTCGATTGCTCGCCGTCGAGATGATCGCCATCGCCATGGAGATCCCGGCCGACGGACCGTCCTTCTGGATTGCCCCCTCAGGCAGATGGATATGTATTTCTTTTCCCCTATAGAAGTTCGGGTCAACACCGAGCGTTCTTGCATTCGAACGAATGTAGCTCAGCGCCGCCTGCGCGGATTCTTTCATCATGTCACCAAGTAGCCCGGTAAGGGTGAGTTTTTCCTGTCCTACCATCATCGTTGCGTCAACATTCAGGATTTCCCCGCCGACGCTCGTCCAGGCAAGTCCCGTCACTGAGCCTATTCGCAGCTTGCGCTCCGCCGGTCGGTTTCGGTACTTCGGGGCACCCAGATACGTTTCGACTTTCTCCGGATCCACCCTCAACACTGGGCGACGCCGCTTTCCATTCGTTCGATTTTTCAGGACGATGTCTTTTGCCACCTTGCGGCATATCGAGGCGATTTCACGTTCCAGGTTGCGAACACCGGCTTCGCGCGTGTACTCCTGAATGATCTTCATAATCGCTTCGTCAGTGATGCTCACTTCCGTCGGTTTGAGTCCGTGCTCACGAAGCTGCTTCGGAATAATGTGTCGGCGCGCAATTTCGAACTTGTCGTGTTCAAGGTAGCCGGGAAGCTCGATGATCTCCATGCGATCCTGCAGCGGAAGGGGAATCGCATAGCGCACGTTCGCTGTTGTAATGAACATAACGTGGGAAAGGTCATAATCGATGTCCAGGTAGTGGTCGCTGAACGCGACGTTTTGTTCCGGGTCGAGAACCTCCAACAAGGCAGCAGATGGGTCTCCGCGGAAATCCATGCTCATCTTGTCCACCTCGTCCATCAGCAGGACGGGATTGATCACGCCGGCCCGTTTCATAGACTGGAGGATCTTTCCTGGCATCGAACCGATGTACGTCCGACGATGGCCGCGAATCTCGGCTTCGTCACGAACACCACCGAGAGACATCCGAACGAATCTCCTCCCCAAAGCGCGAGCAATCGATTTACCGAGGGACGTCTTCCCCACACCGGGAGGACCCACGAAACAGAGGATCTGCCCTTTCATTTCCTTCACAAGGTTCAGAACGGCAATGTGTTCAAGGATGCGCTCTTTGGGCTTTTCCAGGCCGAAGTGGTCCTCTTCCAGGATCTTGCGTACGTGCTGCACGTCAAGGTTATCTTTGGTTCGTTTCTGCCAGGGAACGTCTACCAGCCAGTCAAGGTAGTTCCGGATGACACCGGACTCCGGTGAGAGCGGAGGTGTCTTTTTCAACTTCCTGAACTCCTCCATTGCCTTTTCTTTCACCTCGACCGGCATTTTGGCCTTCTCAATGGCTTTCTTCAGTGCGATCAGTTCCGGCGAATTTTCATCTTCTCCGAGCTCATCCTGAAGAATTTTGATCTGCTCCTGGATGAAGAATTTTCGCTGAGACTTCTGGATGTTCTCGTGTACCTTAGCGTCGATTTCTTTTTCGATCTTTAGTACGTTGATTTCACTCCTGAGGACGCGGATGAGCTCGAAGAGTTGTTCACGGACATCTGAGACTTTGAGAATGCGTTGCTTGACTTCGACGGTCTGGAGAATATTTGCGGCAATGTAGTACAATTTCTGTCTGGTATCGTGAATGTTTTCGAAAGCTGCCAGCAGCTCCACCGGAATGTCTCGATTGAGATGGACGTATTCAGTGAAGAGACTCGATGCTTGACGGTCTAGCGCTTCGAGTTCGCGGTCCACCTGAACGCGCTGGTAATTCAGCATCACCTCGGCCTCGAGAAACCGTTCACTGGGAATGAACTTCTTCACGACAGCATGCGCAATCCCATCCACGAGAATTTTGATCAGGCCATTCGGAAGTTTCAGCGTTTGGACGATCCGAGAGACGGTGCCTTCCCTGTGGATATCCTCGCTGGCCGGTTCCTCGATGGCCGCATTTTTCTGCGCAGCCAGGAAGATGTACTTGTTCCGCTCGAGAGCCTCATTTGCAGCTCGGAGGGAAGACTCGCGGCCCACGAGGACCGGAAAAATCATGTACGGGAAAATTACCACATCACGAAGAGGAAGAACGGGAAGACGTGTCGGAATGTCGTCAAAAGACTCGAACCGCTTCTCGATCAACTTAATCTCCTGCTGCCCCATAGAATGGACCCCGCCTCTCCTTGTACGGAATGAAAAAGCGCCCCGCGGCGCACGTCCTTCCAACGCCTGGAAGAGAATCAACCCGCTCCTGCGAGCGTTGCAGTCAATACCCGATTAAAATATATGAAGATGGCGCGAGTTTGTCAAGGCAAGCGTCGTTCGTTGGATATTTCTTCTCCATTTGTTGAATGCTTGATTTTGAGGACAGAAAAGTGCAACATTGGGCTGATTCAGTTGACAACTCAACTCGTTGAGTGGAAAGCCTCAATGCGTGTTGGAATCATTTCCGACATTCATGGAAACCTCGAAGCGCTCGAAAAAGCGTTCGAAATCATCGAGCGGAAAAACATCGATGATACCATCTGCCTCGGAGATCTAGTTGGCTACGGCGCCAATCCGAACGAATGCATCGATTATGTCGATCGGCGAACGAAGAAAGTATTGCTCGGGAATCATGACCAGGCGGCATTTGACCTGAAACAGACAGAATATTTTAACACCTACGCGCGTCGCGCCGCCCATTGGACCCACGATGTGCTTACCCAAGAACACAATGATTACCTTCAATCGCTCCCGTATGCTCTGACCGAGACGGAGTTTACCTTTGTCCACTCCTCCCCGTTCGAACCCGAAGAATGGCACTACATTTTCTCGAATCGAGAGGCTTCACGGAACTTTAATCACTTCAAAACGTCCGTCTGTTTTGTCGGGCATTCACATGTACCGGGCGTGTACTGTGAGGATCAGAGAACACGGGAAATCAAGAAGGGGCTTCGTTACCTCATCAACGTCGGCAGCATCGGCCAACCGCGCGATGGTGACTGGCGATTGAGCTTCGGGATCTTCGACACTGAAATCTGGTCCTACGAGAACGTGCGTTCGGAGTACGACGTTGAATCCGCTGCAGACAAGATCCTCAAAGCTGGTCTTCCTCGCTTCCTCGCCGAGCGATTGTTCAGGGGGGTATAATCGAGAGAACGACTATGATAGCTTTTCCGTTCGGTTTTTCCATGAGATCGCTCACTCTTGCGTCCGCCGCCGCGACTCACCGAGTCGGAAATGATCCCATCCGCCCCAGGGCAGTGCCACACGATCAGCATCCTCCGCAACCATCTCCACTCCCTTGCTCTGCTGCACAATGCTTCCCATCACCGAGATCGGACTGCTGAGTCCTTCGAGCTTTCGATGCTGCTCTTCCGAGAGCGTGAAAAGCAATTCGTATTCTTCGCCCCCGTAGAGAGCGTAGTCTATCGGTCTTTCTAAGAACTCTTGCGCCACCTTTCTTGTCGTGTTCGCAATCGGGATGTTGCGTTCCTGGATCTCCGCTCCGACGCGACTCCGGGCGCAAATCTGCCGGAGGTCGGATGCAAGCCCGTCACTGACGTCGATCATAGCGTGAATCGCTGTCCGCTGGAGGATCATCTCCGCGGTCGTCACGCGAGGTCGGGGCATGAGATGCTTTTCGATTGCTTCCTTGTAGGGCAAAAGGTTCGGTTGGAATCTTCCTCCATTGCCGCTCTCGAGAAATCGCTCCTTCTCTTTGAGGAGAACTTTCAAACCCGCCTGAGATGCACCAAGATCACCCGTGACACATATCAGATCCCCGATTCTTGCACCGCTCCGATAGCAGAGGCGTGATTCCTCCGCTTCCCCGACCATCGCCACGTTTACGCTCATATTACCCATCGATGCGCTTGTGTCCCCTCCCACGATAAGGCATCCATACTCGCGGCAGGCAGCGGCTACTCCTTCATAGACCTCACGCACCATTTCGACCGAAATCTTCCTCGGGACAGCGATGGCCACAACTGCGTAGCGCGGCCTACCACCCATCGCGCCGATATCGCTCATGCTCGAAATCATGGCTTTCCATCCGAGGTGCTTGAACGACGTATACGTCAAGTCAAAATCCACACCTTCCACCATTGTATCTGTCGTGAACAGCTGCACTTTGCCCAACGTAGGACGATAGACTGCCGTGTCGTCCGAAATTCCTTTGATGAGTCCTTCTGAAAGTGATGGATCCTCGGGCGCGAGCTCGACGAGGCTTCCAATCATCTCAATCAGACCCCTCTCCCCGATCTGTGCGATCTCGGTAAACGGCATACAGACCTCCAAGAATAACGAGCCCGCCGACCTGGATCGCGGCGGGTAAATGATCCACACGGCTCACGACCTCGACCAACCCCACCTTTGATGGACACTCTCGACAAGGTCGGAAAACTTTGCAGCAAAGCCAGTGCGGTGAAAACGTTCACAAAAGGAAGATAGAAACGGGACAGCTTACAATCAACGCGGAAGGGTCCCAGGAATGTGCTCTGACAGAGGTTCTGCCATGGGTTTCAGTCGCTCGCCGCGAGAACCTTCATCATTTCACTCTCATGCATACTCGACACCGCGGCGCACAAGTTGTTCCCAGAAACCCATAACATCAGAGTTCGGTCTTCCATTGATTTCACGTACCACTTATTCTCGTTCAGCATCGCTATCGCTTCATCGGGAACGTTGAGCAACTGGCCCTTGATAGCCTTGTCCGCATCGACCTGATAGCAGTACAGGTACGTTTCTTCATCCATTTTGTACAGGATATGCGCTTCCTGAATATCGCCGAGCTTCGATATCAACCCGGAGATGTAGGCACAATCCTCAATCACCGGTACCATGACGTGGAACGACGCCCGTTCATCGAAGTACTGTTGCACTCTGTCAGCCTCGTACGCGACCATTTGGGGTTTCAGATCCCCCTCACGCATTGCGTCGTAATTCTTCTGGGTGTTCGCGAGAACATCGCCATAGGATCTCGGGCCATGGTCAAGGACACTAACACCGACGAGCAGGAGAAGGACAGCGAATCCCGCGGCGAGAGAATACCGCAGGACCCTCGAAGCAAAGACGGTTTGGAGTCCAGAGCGAAACGACTGCGAAGATGGCGCCGAAGCAAGCATCGCAAGTACGCGGTTGGTCAAAGCGACAGGTGCTTTCACCTGAGGTACACGGCGGCGGATCACTTCCTTTGTGATGCGCTCCATGTCGTACTCGTTCCGGCAATCCTTGCACTCTTCAAGGTGGTTAGTAAATGCGCGCTCAAGGGCTCGCTCCAGCCGTTTATCGACGGCATCACTCATCCACTGCTTGGCTTCACGACAGTTCATATCTCAACCTCACACCTCAGGTGGTAACAACCTGTGTTGATTCTTCGTCTTTAGTCTCTGGATACATATCCGCGCTTGTGCGCATACTCAAACAACTTTGCCCGGAGTATCTTACGGCCCCGATGAAGGCGCGATCGGACAGTACCGATCGGAATCTCCACAAAGTCCGCGATCTCCTCATAGGTCAAACCTTCGATGTCGCAGAGGATCACCACTGTCCGAAAATCAGCAGGAAGCGTCTCAAGCGCCTTTACCGTTTCATCCGCCAACAAATTTCCAAATAGCTGCTCCTCCAGGTCATTCTTGTCAGTCGAGTCATCTTTGATGGTGTTGTAGAAGTTCTTGATCTCGTCGTAATCGACCGTATCAGGTTCCCTTGACTCCTTCCGATAACGGTTGATGTAGGAGTTTTTCATAATGCGGAACAACCACGCCCTGATATTAGTTCCCTTTTCGTACTTATCCCAAAACCGAAAAGCCTTCAGGTAGGTCTCCTGGACCAAGTCATCTGCGTCAGCCGGGTTTCCGGTCATCCGGAGGGCGTAATTATAGAGCAGGTCCATGTGGGGCAGCGCCTCGCGCTCAAACTGGGCCTGCTTTGCAGTCTTCTGGATCTGAACCGCCATCAAACCAGCCATGAGCGTCATTAGAATCTGGTCCCCCCAACGATGCCCTGCATCAGCGAACTTTGGCAACCGTTGAACGGTGTGCCCACCTTCTTCTCGGATGAAAAAAACCAGGATAGTGCACCTGCCAACATACCAAAAAATTTTATCGTTGGCAAGAGAATTTACGGATAGCTCTTCCGCAAGAGGAATCGGGTTCGAAACCCTTCAAACCGATCCCCGGCCGCGTAGGAATTCCTCAGGGCTGTTGGATTTCTAGATTCTGAAGAGCTTCATAGTAAGTTCGGATAAGTTCTTCATAGTCCTTTGAATAGCCTTCCTCCATAGCCTTCAACATGTCGTTGTGGAGGCGGTTTTGTCCTTCGAGTGTGGAAAGGTTCAATTCTGGGGGCCTCTTCCGAGTGAAGTCCGTTGCCGTCACAGCCTTTCGCCTCTGTTCATAGTCCCGCTCGCGTATAGACCGTTGCGAATCGAGCAGTCTGGAGAGTATCCGCTCTTGTTTTCTCAGTGTCTTCGAGGTGACAGTTCCTCCCTCCAGGGCTTTCTGTACATTCCTCATTTCTTCGGCGATCTGATCGAGGTCGCCGAGGATTCTGCTGGCCTGCCCGCTCGCTTGAACTTCCTGAGCGAGCTGCTCCAGTGATTTTCGAATCATCTCCTGCGTTGCTGCCAAACGAGCCATTTCTGCCTGTTGCTCCACCGTCATTCGATTCAAACCCA
Organism: Bacteroidota bacterium; assembly: GCA_046758305.1. Taxonomy (GTDB): domain Bacteria; phylum Bacteroidota; class Ignavibacteria; order UBA10030; family JAZGDE01; genus JAZGDE01. Next base: position 15,832 of record JBHHZW010000009.1, read on the forward strand.
TTTGCTGTATCGTGATTCGTTCCAGACGCTGGAGGAACATTTGCAATCCGCCACCGCCGCCACCCTGCATCATCGCCTGCATGGCGTGCAAGATGAACATGGCGGCCTGATTGAGCGAACCCATCGCTTGAGTTTGCTGCTGGTGCGCGAGCCCGCGGTTGCGGCCCTCGAGAGCATTGAGTGCGTCATGCATCTGCCGCAACGCTTGACCGATCACCTTTCCCATCTCAGGAGTGACAGCGAACGTCTTCTGTGAAAGAGCAATGAGAGAGTTAACGGCATTCATGAGATCGTTCGTGACGTTCATCTGGCCTTGCGCGTTTTCCCGGAACCGTTGAGAATTCGGGTCAAGCGATCTGACCTCATCTTTCAGGGCCTCCTGACGCTTCGAGAGTTCCAGCAAGTCCTGGAGGGCCTTACGCAGGGCATTCAGCACCTGACGTTGCTGGTCTTGCTGGAGCATGTCCTGTAGATTCTGCATTTGGAGAAACAATTGCGTTAATCCCTTCTCGGCCTCCTGCTGATGGCCCATCGCCCGTTGAGTCCGACCTGCCTTCATCTGACGAGCGGCCTCAAGCATTTGCTCGTCGATCTTCTGAGCATCAAGTTGCTGCATAAGTTGCTCCAGCTCGCCCAGCGGCATTTCCTCGGGAAACTCCATCATTTTGTGTTTAAGGTCAGATAGTTCATTTTCCAGTCGGTCAAGTTGTTCCTGCAAATCTTCCTGCTTCCTGGAGAGTCGCTCAAGAGTCTCGCGATCCGTTGAGTCCGCGTTCATCAACTCTTGTCGCAGGGCTTCCTGCTGCTGGAGTAATGATTCAACACGTTTGAGGATCTCATCAACCTTCAATTCGATCTGGATCCGCTTGAATAGGTTGATCGTTCGTTCAAGGCTCTGGCGAAATGCTTCCTCGGAGAACCTCAACTGCCGAAGTGCCTGCTTCATGGATTCAGGACTGAGTTGCTCCACAGCCTGCTGAAGCCGCTTGAAGGCCTCAGCGAGTTCTGGAGAATTCATCTGCTCAAAGAGTTGTTGGAGTTCCATGTACTTTTCGAGCGTCCCGGGGGATAGGAGCATATTCTTGTGCATCTTTTCGATCACCTGGGACATCGTGCGGCTCATATCCTCGATCTTCTGAGTCAACTCCTCATACCGTTTCTGGAGCTCCTCTGCTTTCTTCTGTTGCTGCCAGTCCATTTTGGATTGATCCACCCGCATCTCCCTATTCAGATCTTCAAGATCTTTCCTGAGATCCCTTGCCTCCTCTAGAAGGTCTTCGATAGTTTCTGCCGTCGCCTCGTGGGCACGATCGAGGTCTGCGAAGACCTCGTCGAGCGACGGTAACCGCACCACGTACGTCTCACTCCGCGCAGCCTTGGGTCCAGATACGCGATCGTTGTCATACACCTCGACGTAATAGGACACGACATCTTCAGGCACAAGATGGAGTGCCTCAAAATCCCAGAGATAGGGTATTTCCGCATTCGTTATCCTGCTCTCCGCAAGTGGTATGGATTCGTGCCGGTTTTCCGGCCAAGGAAGCTCGTATCGCGAATGGCTGAGCCGATAGGCTAGGTGCAACTGAGAAAGGCCGAAGTCATCTCTGATTTTCACAAGCAGGTTAAGTTTCATCTTCTCGGTCACGTCGACATCACGGCCGGGAATTGGCACCGAAACCGTGGGATATTCATCCGGCACAACTTTGAGTTGGTACTCGATCGGGTCAACATTCTGGAGTCCCTCAGCATCAACCAAAACAACGTGGTACGTTCCGTCCTCGCGCAAGACAAATTCCGCGGATACTCCATCTCCTTCAGCGATCATCGGAAGGTCGCGCCGGTCATTGAAGACCAGCAGCGCCCGCTCCACCCGCTTGCTGGTGGATACCTGAACATGGACGCGACTGCCGCGGAGCGCAGTCACGTCGCCGACGTTATCTTCGAGATGCTTTACCGGCAGTCCAGCATACGAAGGCGAAGTAACTCTCACATGAAGGTGGCGGACGTGCGGCCGATCGATCACACGGATGGTATAGACATCACTGTTGACTTCGCCGGCAGAAGCGTAATACTGTGTGGACGATTTGACATTCCGAATCTCGTAGCGAAATTCATCGTCGAATTCCTCTAACCTAAGCTTTTCAAAATCTTGTTCGTTTTCCTGCTTTTTCAATAGGTAGACCGACGGCGGTTGATCGCCATCGACCCAAACCCGAACGGTCACAGCTTCCCCTTTCACGATCTCGGTGTTCCCAGGGTCGACGATCAGCTGAAATGGAGCTGGGGCGGCAAACGTTTCATGAAAGTTGAACAGCCGGTTCGCAGAGGAGAGAAAGGACGAAGGGGAGACGAAGAACACCACGAGAATGACAGCGGCAGATAGAGCAGCTCTCTGCGCAAGCTTCTTCGCGCGGTCGTAGGTGATGATGCTTTCAAACTCGAGAGACTGCACCTTCTCATACAGCTCCGCAAAGGAAGCGTCAATGAGATCTACCGAGTAGTGTAATCGCGCGTCGTCGCGTTCTCCATACAGTTGAAGGACATTGAGCAACCGGTCATGGATCTCGGGAAAGGCGTCTCCGACTCTTTGCGCGAGTGTGAAGTC
>JBHHZW010000010.1:0-17084 GCA_046758305.1 Bacteroidota bacterium
CAAAGGGATGCTCGTACTTAGTCGGTTCACGGGCGCAGCCCGGGAGCTGAAAGAGGCAGTGCTGGTGAATCCCTACGACACGGAAGCAATCGCCGACGCGATCAAGCAGGCACTGGAGATGCCGAAGAAAGAAAAGCGTCGACGGATGACGCTCATGCAACGGAACATCCGTGAACACAACATTTTCTGGTGGGCGCACGAATACATCGATTCGTTGATCAAACTTATCTGAGCATCCCTCGAAGAGAAGTATCTTATGGAAACTCTGTTCGCAGGCTCTTACGTGACAGTTGCCGGTGAAGTCCGCGTTGGCGACTACGTGGAGTTTGACACGGCACAGGAGGGGTTAGCCACCGACATCGGGCGGAGAACCGCGTGGATCTGGATGCACCAGAACACCATCGCTGTCGTTCTGAACATGCCCCTTGCTGAATCCATCATCACGCGGGGACGTCTGGCGGAGCCGTTCGTTCGATTCATCCGGGCTTTTGGAGAATTCAGCTTGAATTTTACCTTGATTTGCCGCGTGCGCGAACTCGTTGATCATTTCCTGGTACAGCACGAACTGCGAAAGCGAATCTTTCGGCGGTTTAGGAAAGAGGGAGTCGAAATCCCGTTCCCGATCCGGACGGTCTATATCCGCGATGCTCGGGAAGCTAAGGAAACGCTCGGGACATGAGGTATCTTTTTGACCACTGGGAGAGGATCGCGAAGAAGCTGGAGAGAGCGGACCGACTGCTGTTGCTCTTCGACTACGATGGCACGCTAACGCCAATTGTCCGGAGGCCGCAACAGGCGCGCCTCGATGGCCGGACGAAGAAGTGGTTGGGTTGCGTTACCCGACTTCCCCGGGTCACCGTAGGCATCATCAGCGGTCGTGCGATTGCAGATGTCTCGCAGTTGGTTTCCGTCTGGAATGTCTACTATGCGGGCAATCACGGCTTGGAAATTCTCGCCGGGGAGAGAAGATTTGTTCATCCGATTGCACTTCGGGCAAAGTCAACCCTCCGCACGATCGCGGGTCGGCTCAAACGCGCACTCCGTGACGTTGCTGGGGCAACCATTGACGATAAAGAGTTCACGCTCAGCGTGCACTATCGACTCGTGGAGCGCGGTCAGATCAGGTTGGTGAAGCAGCGCTTCATGGAGATTCTCCGCCCCTTTCTCTCATCTTCCTCCGTGGAAGTGACGAGGGGGAAGAAAGTGCTTGAGGTGAGGCCAAACGTCGGATGGAACAAAGGTGATGCCGTCGGATGGCTGATGAAGACTTTTGGGAAGCGCACGCCGTTCCCTGTATTTGTTGGAGATGATGCCACAGACGAGGACGCATTTCGTCGATTGAGGAGCTGCGGTCTCACCGTACGTGTTGGGAAAAGCTCTTCCTCGCGTGCGCACTACTACGTGAAAGGAACGGAGGATGTATGCGATTTGTTGCAAAGTATCTACGAGTTACGAAGGAACTCGGCTCGGTGAGGAAAACCTGCCTGCCATGCGTGTCGGCGGATTTTCCTGGCGGATTTCTGACAGGATCAGTGCTCGGTCACTGTAGGGACAGCTCAAAGCCGGAAGCGCGACGCTACACGCATCATGGAGCGAACAGTCGGTGTTGAAGAAATCAGAGCAACAGGACAGACAGCGTATGAACGCAGGAGCAAGACGGGCCACCAACAGATTTCATTTTCATACCCGGCTGATTCTATTGGAGCTTACGGGTCGCAGAGCTAGAAATCTGAAAGAATTGCTTGAGGGGATTCGCGAGGTTCCCGAATCGGTAATCTATCACCACACACATCACTTCTTACAGCAGCACTTGTACCTCTCGCCGGAGCCGCCAAATGATTTCAGCTACTGGGTGCGCGAGGCGTTGGATGAAGACGTTCTCTCCGAGCGACTCTCGAGTATCGACACGTGCGAGTTCAATGACATCGAGTCACTCCGCGCAGCCATTGTCGAGGTAATCGAGGCTCATCTGAAGAACGGTGAGGACTTGAGGCAGTCACCTCCCGGGGAAGAGTTCAATTTCATGAAAGCGGTGACCTTCATACTGCCGACGCGGTATCAGGCGACCACCCTGCAGGAGTTTGCCGATGCGATTCAGAAGGTGACGGTCAACTCGCTTTACTTTCACATTTTCGAAGCTAGGCTCCGCCTGGGGCGGACAGGGAACGACTTTTCACGCTGGCTCGAGGATTCGCTCGGAGAAGTGGGAATCGCGCAGAAGATCGCGAGACTTGACCCGTACACTCATACCCTTGAGGGACTTCGAAAGAAAATTCGCAGTTATCTTGAGGATCGACCCAAAACCTAAGGAGGACCACTGTGCCGCTGATAGGTGATTACGAGTCGATCGTTGGATCGGATGTGATCACAGAATTGAAGCTTTTGGCTGAAAAGCTTTCCGGGAAAGTTATTCAGAACGTTAACTCGACAGCGGTTGGCGGCGGCGTTGCAGAAATCCTGAACCGCATGATTCCGCTCCTGAAAGAGGTCGGAGTAAATGCTCGGTGGGATGTGATCAAGGGAGGAGAGAGATTCTTTGAGGTGACGAAAAAGATCCACAACGCACTTCACAACCGTGCTGTCACCATTTCGAAAGGAGAATATGAGATGTTCGTGGAAACGAACCGGATGAACGCTGATGAGATGGAACTGTGCGGCGATATCATCTTCATTCACGATCCGCAGCCGATCGGCCTGATTGAACATCGCAAAGAAATAGAGAAAAACTGGATCTGGCGATGCCATGTCGATTTCTCCTCACCGGACCCGGTGGTTTGGAACTTCTTGAAACCCTATGTCGAACGCTACGACATTGCAGTGTTTTCCGCGCCAAGTTTTGCCCGGCAACTTAACATCCGGCAGGTGCTGATCGCCCCTTCGATTGATCCCTTGAGTGACAAGAACAAGGAACTGCCGGAGACAACGATCAACGAGCTTCTCGATCGCTTCGGGATCGACCCGGAACGTCCCATCATCACACAGATCTCACGGTTTGACTATCTCAAAGATCCGACTGGAGTGATCGACATGTACAAGATGGTCAAGAAGTACAGTGACTGTCAGCTCGTGCTCGCTGGCGGTGGTGCGACGGATGACCCTGAGGGTGAGAATGTCCTGGCGGAGGTCCGGGAGAAAGCAGGGAGCGATTCGGACATTTTCATCCTTCATCTTGCACCTGCAAGCGACATCGAGATCAACGCACTCCAGCGGGCGTCGTCCGTGGTGCTGCAAAAATCTCTCCGTGAGGGATTCGGACTGACAGTCAGTGAGGCTCTCTGGAAGGCGAAGCCGGTCGTTGCAAGTGCGGTCGGAGGAATCCCACTACAGATCACCCACAAGTATAGTGGTCTTCTTTCCTACACCCTCGAAGGAACTGCCTACTGGGTGCGACAGCTTCTCAACAGTCCGGAGTACGGGAAGAAGCTGGGCGAGAACGGGCGTGAGCACATCCGGCAGAATTTTCTCCTCACCCGTCATCTCCGAGATTACATGCTGATGTTTCTTTCGCTGCGTGAATACAAACAAGATATCGTTCACTTCTGATGGATCGGAGCCTTGTTGCAACGGCGCTTTGATTTTGGCATCGCCTGGAGCTGGGAGTACGGTAGAGAATTTGTCGATCTACTCCATCGGGTATTTTCCGAGGAGCCGTGCTCTCCAGTTAGCGAGTTTGGCCAAGAACGTATTTCTATCGCGAAGGCGTCTGCCGAAGCATCCCTTATGCCGGAATTCGTGAAATCCGGACACTTTTTCCCAAGCGATGTCCTTCCCACCCTGTCCACCGGTCGAGACGGCTTCGGAAGGGATGCGGCTCGTTGGAGCGGGAAGGCCCTATCTGCAGTAATTCGATGAATTCGCCGCAGGAATGCTGGATGTGTTGGTCTTTTTTCTCTTGACTTTGGGGGCTTCGTTTGATACATTACTTTAACGGTTGTCGGTCCGTTCAACATCACTAGGGAGGTAGGCATGAAATCACTCTTGAGGGGAGACTGGTGGCGGTTCATTCTTCCTTTAATGGTATTCTCGCTTGTGGGGAGTATCAATCTTGGTGGATGTGCTGGGGGGGGAGAAATTGCGGAAGAGGGGATGTTTCCACGGACACCTGAGGAGATTACGATCGATTCGCTTAAGAATGTCAGTGCAATGCTGAAGCAGAGGAACGCTGGGCTCGAGGCGGAGGGGCGGAGTCTGAATGCGCGCATTGCCGAACTGGAGACAAACCTCAGGATAGAACGCGAACGGGTGAAGGCACTCACGCCACCTCCGAGACCGAAGGTTACCGACACCATGGGGGGCTATGAACGCGGACTGTCGATGTTCAGAAACCAGGACTATGAGGAAGCGATGGAGATGTTCATGGCGCTGCTCGAAGCGGGAGTGAGTGATGATCTCGCTGACAACGTTCACTACTGGTTGGGCGAATCTCTATACGCGATGAGGAAGTACAGCGACGCGATGGGGCACTTTAGTCATGTGTTTAACTATCGAGTTTCAGAGAAGAAGGATGATGCTCAGCTCATGATCGCGAATTGCTATGTGCGGCTGGGGGACAACATGCAAGCAAGGGCTGAGTACCAGAAACTGATCGATAACTATCCTACCAGCGAGTACGTTGTGCGCGCAAGGGAGGAGCTCGGGAAATTGAGATAGAACGAAAGGCTGTCAAGCTAAGAAGCCCCGTTGCATCGGGGCTTCTTGTTTTTCGACTGTCCTTCTCTACCTCTTTCCCCTCATAAATTCTCCAGCCACCTTGACGTCGTCCTTACTTCCGATGAATAGAGGAGTCTTCTGGTGTAGAGAGGAGGGCTGAAGGTCCAGGATTCGCTGCTCACCGTCGCTTGCGCTTCCACCTGACTGCTCCACGAGGAAGGCCATAGGATTGCATTCGTACATCAGGCGGAGTTTTCCCGTGGGGTTTTTCTTGTCTCCCGGATACATGAATATCCCGCCGTACAGCAACGTTCGATGGAAATCAGCGACCAGCGTACCGATGTAACGCGAGGAGTACGGTCGATTTGTCGCTCTGTCCTCTTCCTTCAGGTAATCTACGAATCGTTTTATCCGATCGTCCCACCGCCTCGAGTTACCTTCGTTCACGCTGTAGATTTTCCCCCTCTGCGGAATCTTGATATTCTCATGGGAGAGCAAAAACTCGCCGACCGTCGGGTCCAGCGTAAATCCGTGCACGCCAAAGCCTGTTGAATACACAAACATGGTGCTCGACCCGAAGATGACGTAGCCCGCGGCCACCTGCTTATGTCCCGGTTGCAGGCAGTCTTCGAGTGTTCCTTTTCCCTCCGATGTTACACGTCGGTAGATCGAGAAGATTGAACCGATCGTGATGTTGGCGTCGATGTTCGATGAGCCGTCGAGGGGGTCGTAGAGCAGGACGTATTTACCCTTGGGATAGTGATCGGGGATGTGAAGGACATCTTCATTCTCTTCCGATGCCATGACGCAGAGATGTCCGCCATGGTCCATCGCTTTGTAGATTGTTTCATCGGCGAATTCGTCCAGTTTTCTCACGACATCACCACTGACGTTCTGTCGGTCGGTGCCCCCGAGGATATTCGCGAGTCCCGCCTTCGTCACTTCTCTCCACACAAGCTTCGCGGCCAGAGAATGATCGTGAAGCAGTCCAGTGAACGCCCCCGTAGCCTGCGGGTACCGGTGTTCCCCCTCGGAAATGTGGCGCTCCAACGTCATGAATTTTGGGGTGCTGGCGGTTGCGGTGGTAATTGGCATGGATGTGTCTCCTCACAGTAGGATGCTGGCATGCAGACTACTTCTCCAAATGTGGAAAATGTCGGACAAAAGCTCAAGCCGCGGATCAATGGTTGTTGTTGACTCCGACGGCCTGAACGGCCAGTTTCGGTTGTTTGATTTCCTGATCCTTGTACTGCAGCTGGTAGAGTTTGTAGTAGATTCCCCCAAGTGAGAGAAGCTGCTGATGCGTTCCGACCTCACGAATTTTGCCCTTGTGCAGGACGATAATCTTGTCGGCGTTCTGAATGGTTGAGAGTCGGTGTGCGATGACGATCGAGGTGCGACCTTCGAGCAACGTCTTGATGGCGTTCTGAATGAGAACCTCGGTTTCCGTGTCAACGCTCGATGTCGCTTCATCGAGGACGAGAATTCTCGGGTCGTAGGCCAGGGCTCGCGCAAACGCAAGGAGCTGCTTCTGCCCCACGGAAAGTGTTGCCCCTCGTTCTTTCACCTCTTCGTCATACTGTCGTGGAAGTCGCTCGATGAACCGATGGGCACCGACGAGCCGCGTGGCTTTCTTCACTTTCTCGACGTTGACCTGATCGTCGCCAAGGTTGACGTTTCCTTTGATATCGCCGGAGAACAGGAAAACATCCTGGAGCACCACCGCGATGTGCTTCCGGAGATCGTGCTTGTTCATCGTCCGGATGTCCACGCCGTCCACGAGAATCTGACCCCTCTGGATCTCGTAGAAACGGCTGAGAAGGTTGATGATCGTCGTTTTCCCGGCGCCGGTGTGTCCGACGAACGCGACCGTCTCGCCCGCGTTGATCTTCAAGCTGATGTTCTTCAAAACCCATTCCTCATCACGGTAGGCGAACCACACGTCCCGGAATTCGATCTCACCGCGCACTGTGGGGAGCGCGACGGGATTCGGAGGGTTCGGAACGAACGTCCGGTCGTCGAGCAACTTGAAGATACGCTCCGAAGAGGCCATCGCTGTCTGCATGATGTTGTACTTCTCCGAGAGGTCACGGATCGGACGGAAGAACATTTCCGTGTACTGGATGAAGGAAATCAAAACGCCCACCGTTAACACTCCCTCAAGGACTTCTCCGCCGCCGTACCAGATGATCAACCCGATCGCAACGGCGCTCACCAGTTCCACTCCCGGATAGAACATCGCATAGTAAAAGATCGACCGGATGTAGGCATTGCGATGCGCGGCGTTGATGCGGTCGAATTTCTCGAACGTTTTCTCTTCACGGTTGAAGATCTGCACGACATTCATACCCGTGATGTGCTCCTGCATGAATGCGTTGATGCGCGCGACCTGGATGCGCACCTGCCGATATGCTTCACGCGCCCTCTTCCGAAAGAGCAACGTTCCCCAAACCAGGAACGGAATGACGCTGAGCGTGACCAGGGCCAGCTCCCAGTTCATCCAGAACATGAACACAAGAATCCACACGATGATGAACAGATCGCTGAACACCATCACGATGCCGGAGGAGAACAACTCGTTCAGCACCTCGACATCGTTCGTGACGCGCGTGATCAGCCGACCGATCGGATTTCGGTCGAAAAACCGAAGAGACAGCCTCTGAAGGTGCTCGAAGATCTCCATCCGGAGGTCGAAGATCGTCCGCTGACCAATCCACTGAGTGAAATAGGCCATCGCATACTGGATGGCGCCCTGAATGAGGACGGTCGCGAGGAGCAGGACGACCACTCCGATGAGTCCGTCCGCGTCTCCTTTCACGATGTGGTCGTCGATTGCAACTTTGGTCAGGTACGGACGGAGCGGGCCCAGCGCAGCGATGGCAACGTTAAGCAGGATCGCCCCGATGACGTGCTTCCGGTACGGCCTGAGGTACCTCAACAGCCGTTTCATTAAGCTACCGTCGTAAGCCTTACCGAGAATTTCCTCTTCATGAAAAGTCTGCATCTGCTGTTAACTCACGACGTTCGTTGGTGTTCCGTTCACAAAATTCAGAATGTTGTCACACGTCGTCTGAAGAATCCGTTCCACTGCTTCGACGCTGTCGAAAGCTATGTGCGGCGTGATGATGACGTTTTCTCGTCGCAGCAAAATATTGCGCTGCAGCATTGCTTGTAACTTTTCTACGGAGACGTTCTTGCTGAGCATCTGGTTCTCTTCCTTCGCGAGTTCTTCTCCTTCGAATACATCCAGTCCCGCTCCGTCAAAGATGCCCCTGTCCAGAGCGTAATGGAGCGCCTTCGTTTCTATCAGGCCGCCTCGTGCGGTGTTGATGAAAAGCGTCCCTTTCTTTACTAGGTGGATGTTCTTCATATTGATGAGATGATGGGTGTTCTCGTTGTAAGGGCAGTGGAGTGTGATGATGTCGGACCCTTTCAGCAAATCCTTGAACGAGACGTACTGAAAATCGAGCGTCTCCGCAAGAAAGTGGTTCTGCTTGACGTCGTATGCGATCACCCTCATTCCGAAACCCTTCGCCATCTTGATCACGTGGAGCCCTATGCTGCCCGCCCCGATGACGCCGAGCGTTTTCCCTTTTAGGTCAAAACCCTGAAGCCCTTCAGCGGAGAAGTTGCTCTGCACGGTGCGAACGTAGGCTTTGTGGATTTTGCGTGAGAGCGAGAGGATCAGGCCAAACGTATGTTCTGCCACGGTGTTCTCGCCGTAGTAAGGGACGTTCGAAACCAGGATCTTCCGTGCTCGCGCTGCTTGGATGTCAATGTGGTTGAATCCGGTACTCCTCGTATTGATGAACTGGAGTCGCCGCAGTTCTTTCAGGACTTCCTTCGTGATTTTTGAATAGATAAAAACCGAAAGAATATGCGCATCCAGTGCGCTGTCTACGCCTCGGGTGGAGACGGTGTCGCGGACGAAGGTGAGATGGAAATCTTTCCCCAACTGGGATTTCAAGAATCGTTCCTCGCGCCGCGTCGTCTCGAAAAAAGCAATCACCCGTTTCATCTCGCAGAGTCTTTATAGTTGTTCCAGCTCTTCTTCCAGCAGTTGTTTATTGTACAGATCGGCGTAGATCCCTTCGAGGGCAACAAGTTCGTCGTGGTTGCCCTGCTCGACTATCTGCCCGTTGTCCAGAACCACGATGAGGTCAGCATCTTTCACCGTCGAAATTCGATGGCTGATGATGATGCTCGTTCGGTCCGCCATGACGGTCCCGAGCTGTTTGAGGATTTCCTCCTCCGTGTAGGTATCGACGGCAGAGAGCGCATCATCGAGGATCAAAACTCTCGGCTGACGTGCGAGAGCACGGGCGATGCTAGTGCGCTGTTTCTGACCACCGGACAGCGTGATACCCCGTTCCCCGATCATCATGTCGTATTTCTTTGGAAAGTCCTCGATATCGTTTGCGATCTGAGAGATTTGTGCAGCCTGCACGATTCGCTCCATAGGTTCGTGGTCCTCGCGGCCGAATGCGATGTTCTCCTTGATCGTATCGGAGAACAAGAATGTCTCCTGCGGTACGGAACCGATGTTCGAACGGAGAACCTCCAGAGGAATCCGTCGAATGTCGAGGTCATCGATGAGCACCTGCCCCTCCGTCGTGTCGTAGAGCCGCGGGATGAGGTTGACGAGTGTTGTCTTCCCAGAGCCGGTGTAGCCGACGATCGCGACCGTCGTTCCTCTCTCGATCTTGAGGTTGATGTTCTTCAGCGCTGGTTGCGGGGCGTTCTTGTGGTAGAACGTGACGTTCCGAAATTCGATCTTGCCCTGGATGTTGTTTATGGACTGATCAGTGGTCGGGGTGTCCCGAATTTCTGGTTCGGTGTCGAGGATCTTCGCAACCCGTCCCATGGAAGCCGATCCTCGCTGGAAAATATTAATAACCCAGCCGAAGGCTATCATCGGCCATATGAGCATTCCGAGATAGATCACAAATTGCGTGACGGAGCCGAGCGTCATCGTGCCTTCAATGACTTTGAGTCCTCCAACCCAGATTACAATGATTAAGGAAAGCCCCGTGAGCATGAACATAAGCGGCCACATGAGTGCTTGCACCTTGGCCAGCGACATGTTCTTTCGGAGGTACTCCCAGCTGAGGTTCCGAAACCTCGTAATCTCATACGCCCCGCGCACGTACGCTTTGATGACGCGGATTCCGGAAAGGTTTTCCTGCACTCTCGTCGTGAGGTCCGAATAATGACTCTGGACCTTCTCAAATTGATGATGAACGACCTTGCCGAGTCGATACACTGAGTACGAGACGAACGGAAAGGGGATGAGGGCCAGCAGTGTCAACTCGGTGTTGATGATCAACATGATCGAGATGATGATGACAAACTCGACGAACGTGTCCGCTGAATACATAATGCCGGGTCCGAGCACATTGCGGACAGCGTTGACGTCGTTCGTGGCATGCGCCATCAAGTCGCCGGTTGGAGTATTCTGAAAATAGGCGAGGTGAAGCCGCTGGAGGTGTCTGAGGAAATCGTTCCGCAGGTCGTATTCAATATGGCGCGATACGACGATGATGGTCTGGCGGGTGAGGAAGGTGAAGAATCCACTCACGGTGATCGTGCCCACTACAAGGAGTGCATACTGGAGCAGGGTCACAGCGGAGGTGCTTCTCAGAGTCGAGTCAATTGCTTGGCCGATGAACAGCGGCGCGAACACCGCGAAGACGTTGCTTCCGAGGATCGCGAGGAATCCATAGAGCAGTATGCGTCTGTAGCGCCGTAGGTACGGTATCAGTCGGAGGAGATGCTTCACGAGATTTCAGATTTTGACTATCTTGCACAACAGTGGCTGCATATACTCTTCGGCGAAGGTCACGTGCCCTGTTTGCCCATGGGAAGGCGAACGTCAAGGCGATTCAGAGACGCCGTAATCCATGTCAGATCTGCTCGATAATGCAAGTCTTGATTCGACGTATTTGTTCAAGGTATTTCTTCATCTGTTTCGCGTGCCACTCACAGAGCGTTGCAAGTGTCACCGTGCCCGGTTCTGACTGCCTATTCAGCGGGTACACCTCTCCAGTGAACAGTGCAACGCGCACCCAATCACGCCCTCTCACGGTGCGCAGAAGGGAAAGATTCTCTCCCCGCAGTTCCTCAAGCCGATGCATCGCCGATGCGATGTCTTGGTCCACATAATGCTTCTCCCGCGAGGTACCCTGGTCATCCAGAAATGCGATCGAAGGTTTATCTTCCATCAGTGTTGAGCTGTAATGGTTGAGATACATGTCCTCCAGATCGCTGAGAAAAAAAAGAATCTCTTTGATGGAGAGGGAGTTCGGATCAGTCCTCCATCGCAGTTGCTCTTCAGAAAGTTCGGAGACCTCATCAAACAGTACACCCTTTGCGTAATCAAGAAAATCCACGTACGGCGAAACGATGGGAAGCATTGCTGACCGATTTCGCTATCCAATAAGTTCAAACCCAGTGTACCGATGGAGTACTTTGGGAATGATCACTTTCCCCTCCGGCGTCTGGTACTGTTCGATGAGCGCGGCGACGACCCGAGGCAACGCAAGCGCAGAGCCATTCAAGGTATGGACGTACTCCGGTTTTCCTCTGCCCGTCGGCTTGAACCGGACGTTCATCCGGCGAGCCTGGAAGGCTTCGAAGTTACTGCAGGAGGAGACCTCCAGCCACTTCTGCTGACCCGGGGCAAAGACTTCCAAGTCGTATTTCTTCGACTGTGTGAACCCCAGGTCTCCTGTGCACATCAAGACGACGCGGTACGACAGACCGAGCAACTGGAGCAACCGCTCCGCATCCTGTCGCAGCTTCTCCAGTTCATCGTACGAAGTGGAAGGATGGACGAACTTGACAAGCTCCACCTTGTCGAACTGGTGGACGCGATTCAGACCGCGAACGTCCTTGCCGTACGACCCTGCCTCGCGGCGAAAACAGGGTGTGTACGCCGCATACTGCAGTGGCAATTCTTGTTCCTCGAGCATCTCATCGCGATGAAAGCTGGTAACCGGCACTTCTGCAGTCGGTATCAGGTACAGGTTGTCGCGTTCAAGGACATACATTAGGTCTTCTTTGTCCGGAAGTTGGCCTGTACCTGACGCGCTCCCCTCATTCACCAGAATGGGCGGCATTATTTCTCGGTAGCCATGCTCGACCGCACGATCGAGGAAAAAATTGATCAGGGCCCGTTCAAGGCGTGCTCCTTTGCCGACGAAGAACGGGAATCCCGTGCCGGTTACCTTACCCCCCCGCGGGAAGTCGATGATACCGAGCTTCTCTCCGAGTTCCCAGTGAGCCTTCAGCGTAAAGTCCACCTCGAGCTCTTCCCGCCAGCGAAACACCTCTTGGTTGTCCGCTGGATCTCTTCCGAGAGGAACCGAAGGATGGGGAAGGTTGGGAATCGTGAGGAGAATCCGGTTGACGTCCTGTTCGATGGCATCCAGCTTGTCATCGAGAGATTTGATCTCCTCCTTCACTGCGTTCATCTCGGCGATGGGCTTGCTTGCATCACTTCCGGACTTTTTCATTCTCGCGATCTCTTCGGAGACTGCATTCCGCTTCGCTTTCAAGCCTTCGCTGTGTAGTATCAGCTTTCGCCGTTTTTCATCAAGGATGAGGAGCTCATCGACCTTGTCCGATTCACCCTTGGATTGAATCCCTCGCTTGACAAGGTCCGGATGTTCACGAACGAATTTTAGCTCAAGCATGAAACTGTTGCTGTATCCCTCTTCAAAGGCGTGATCAGATTGCGGTCGACGCCTATCGGTGGACCGCGAACTTTCGCTGCAGGTGATTCATCTGACTCTTGAGCGTCTGCAGACCCTGTTCGGCATTCATCGTTCGGAGACCAAGCTCCGACTGAGCCTTCAAAGTAATAAACCCGGACTTAAGCGGCCTCAGCGCGGGCTGATTCAGCCGGTCTGTTTTCACCGCTTCTACCCAAGATGACTCCAGTCCAAACACGTTGGCGAGTTTCACCGCGAAATCGTATCGACTGATGAGGTCGGGCCCGGAGATGTGGTAGGTTCCTTCTTTATCCCTCTCAATGACCTTGGCGATCCCGTACGCAAGGTCATCGACGAGCGTCGGGCTACCGATCTGGTCCTCAGCGACCGTGACCGGCTTTTTCTCTCGCAGGCGTTCCAACAACCAGAGCGCAAAATTCTGTTTGACCTGGCGTCCTGTGCCGTAGAGGATCATCGTCCGGACGATGACGTACGGGAGTTTGCTGATGCGAAGCGCATTCTCACCTGCGAGCTTGGTCTTCCCGTAGTAGTTCAGTGGATTCGGACGGGCGTTTTCCTCGTATGGTCCGTTCCGCCCGTCGAACACGTAGTCGGAGGAGAGCTGGATGATCTTCGCTCCGACTCTCTTCGCTGCGTCGATGAGATTCTCAACACCCGTCACGTTGACTCGCCAGCTCAGGTCCCGCTGAGTCTCGCAGGCGTCGACTCCGGTGAGCGCTGCCCCGTTGATAATCCATTCCGGACGGAACGAGAGCAGGAGGTCCCGCACCTCACGCTTGGCGGTGATGTCGAGCGGTGTATAATCGATCTGTTCATTGAGGAACACCGAGTCTGGATGCTTGGAGGTGAGAAGAAGCTCGTATGCCATCTCGCGTGCAAAGAGCTCCGCGAGCTTCTGTCCGAGCAATCCGTTGGCACCCGTGACTAAAATTCGCCTCATAAGAAGCTTTCTTTCGATGGATTCTGCGCGCAACTCCCGGAGGCTCCGAAGAAGTCCCTTCAGGAGATGGCCCTGCCACCGAATTCTCGCAGCGGCGCGATCAATTTGACGTTCCCGTCTGTTGCTTCCTTTGGTATCCTGACGACTCACCCACCCGCAACTCGGCCAAGACTCGTTTCCTCAATCTGTTTACGCCGTCGCGTCGCTCACTCGTTGGTTCATCCCGTACCGTTGTCGGATCTCATCGAGTCCTCCAGGACCTGCGAACTCGATGCTCAAGCCTGCGACTTCGTTCGCGAAGGCAGCCGCTCCGAGAACGTCCCGGGTCTGAAAGTACCGGCAGCTGAACGCCGCGCCAAAGACATCCCCGCTTCCCGTCGGTTCAACGACTTTCGACGCGGACGGCTGTGGGAGGTCGTGACGCTTAACGTGCTTGTGCTCTTGACCGTACACTGTTGCCCCCCGTTCGCCGCGCGTGACGATGAAACTACGCCCACCCAGCGCAAGAAGTTGCAGAGCCAGGTTGCGCTCATCGAGATGATCCGGGGTCAGTCCGGCTGCTTCTTCCTCGTTCATCTGGATCGTCTCGATCATGAAACACCAGCGTCGCCACACCGGAAGCGGTCGACGGGAGCGTCTATGCTCCTGGTCGATCCCTAAGGTAAGGCTGTGGACGTCCAGATGAATCGGCACATGGCGATCGCGGACTGCCATGCGAATGTAATCGAGGGTTTCCAGCTCGAGGTCAAAGCCAGATATCATATTGACAAGAATGCCATCAGCCCGACTGAGGAAGCGTTGAACCGTCGAGAAAGGGATGGGCGGAAAAATGTTCTTCGAACACTCAACCCGCGTGTTTGTATCAGCGTAGACGAGGCGAACCTTGTTGGACGGACCCTTGTGGGGATAGATTCCCGAGGTATCAACAGCAGGATATCTTGACAGTTCTTTGATATACCGATCGTATTCGTTTTCCCCGATCGGAAAAACGGGAAGAATACCCGTATGCTCGTCTGCGAGATTTGCCAGCGTTGCCACCGAGTAGTAAATTCCTCCGTAGCTCTCTGTCTCTTCGCCGTTCGGGTGTTGAATCACGTCAAAGCAGGGATGTCCGATCACCAGGATATCCATCTAAATCTTTGCCCCACGCTTCTTGAAATCGCTCAGCTTGCGTTTGATCTTCTCATCCTCCAGCGCAAGGATCTGCGCAGCAAGCACACCTGCATTTTCGGCACCGGCGCTCCCGATCGCGACAGTGGCGACGGGAATTCCGGCGGGCATCTGGACGATTGAGAAGAGCGAGTCGAGGCCCTTCAACTCCGACGCGCTGAGCGGGACGCCGATGACCGGCAGGGTCGTCTGCGCAGCGATCACTCCGGGGAGGTGACCAGCCATTCCCGCAGCAGCGATGATGATTTCGTAACCATTCTCGGCCGCTTTTTTTGCAAATTTCGCTGTCTCTTCTGGCTGACGGTGAGCGGAGAGCACCTTCATATCATAGGAGATCCCGAAATGTTCCAGGCACTTCGCACAACGTCTCATCACTTCTTTGTCACTCTTGCTTCCCATCAGTATGGCAACCTTGGCCATGAAGGAGGCTTCCCGGTCTGGTGAATTGATGTGAGTCGTTGTAGATTTTTCTGGTCAACTGACCGAAGTGTAACTCATCTTCGATACTGGGTCAACCTTCTCCGGACAGCGATTGTCTGTTAATTCCAACACATGTCGGGACGGGGGAAAGTGTAGTTCGCCGGCGTGTTACCTTCTCGGTGCTTTGCTCTCTTCTGCTTCCACCGTGCGCCAAAGGCCCTGGCAGGAGAATCGGTTCTCATAGAGAGCCCGTCCGATGATCACAGAGTCGACACCGAACGGCTCGAGCTCCTGCAGTTTCAGGAGATCTTCCAGGCCGCGAAATCCACCGGAGGCGGTGATGCGCAAGCCGGTCTTCTCCGCGAAGAGTCTGATCGCCTCAAAGTTTGGTCCGTTGAGGGCATCATCATTCATGACGTCCGTGTAAACGATACGGCTCACACCGATTTCTTTCATCTTCAGTGCCAATGAGCTCGCCGTGAGATGAGCGCCTTCGTTCCGTCCCCGGGCCCGAACGATTCCGTCCTTTGCTTCGATGCTGACGACGATCTTCGGAGGACCGTGCTCGTCGATCAATCGTCGAATCAGGCTTACTTCTGCTTCCCCGCTCAAGACGACGCGATATACTCCGAGTTCGACGAGGGCCATCGTGATGTCCTCAGAGCTCGAGAGTCGGCCGCCAAGTTGGATCGGAATATCCACCGACTGAACAATCTGACGTATCGTCTCGGTGTTCTTCAGTTGTCCTTGCTTTGCCCCGTCGAGGTCGACCACATGGAGACACTTGCTATTCTCCCGCCGCCACAATTTCGCAGTCTCGACTGGATCGTCCGAGTACACTGCCTCGGATCCCGGGAGTCCTTGAATCGAGCGGAAGCACTTCTGATCCCGAATGTCCATCGATGGGATGACTAACAGCATCGTGCTATGATCACGCTTCGTCCGATGGGTGCGGAATCGTCACGTCCTGTTTTTTTCATTCACTCGTCTGGTGCAAAAAGTCCGCAGTGTTCTGCTTCGAGGGTTTGCTTCGGCCTCAACGGACTGTTGCCCTGATCGTTGCTCGAACATGCCGAGGGTTGTTGCAGAACAGCGCTGCGATGCTTGCGTAGTAACAACCCACATTATGCACATATTTTAGGTGAATTTCAAGCAACGGTGAGGCTTACGAGAGGCGCTTGCGTCGGTTTCGGATGTAGTCGACGAAGAGGTATTCACCGAGGTTGCTGAGGGTGGAGTAGTACGCACGACCACGGTTCGCTTTCGTGAGTTCCTCGACGAAGTTCACGAGATACGGGTCGCGGGCGACCATGAAAGTGCTGATGACAATTTTTTCCCGCCGACATTGGACCGCTTCATCGAGCGTTTTGTTCACGATGCGCGGATCGAGTCCGAAGGAATTCTTGTACAATCGACCGTTCTCATCGAAGATCGCGGACGGTTTCCCATCCGTCACCATGAAAACTTGCTTGTTGGCGTTTCCGTGACGGCGTAGGAGCATTCGAGCCATTTGCAAACCCGCTTTCGTGTTCGTGTGGTACGGTCCGACGTCGAGGAACGGGAGCTCCGATAAACTGACCACCTTTGCGTCGTCGCCGAAGATGACGAGACAGAGATAATCTTTCGGAAATTTCGTGTGGACGAGTTCAGCGAGGGCGAGTGCCACCTGCTTCGCTGGCGTGATGCGGTCCTCTCCGTAGAGGATCATGCTGTGGCTGATGTCCAGCATGAGCACTGTGGCGACGCTCGTCTGGAGTTCTGTTTCATACACCTCAAGGTCTTCCTCGCGAAGCTGAAATTCGTCAATGCCGTCTCGAATGAGCGCATTCTTGACTGCGTTCGTGAGGTCGATGTCGGCGGGATTGTCGCCGAAACTGAATTTCCGAGTCTCCGACAGTCGGTCGATCCCCATTCCGGTGTGGGGTGAATCGTGCAGTCCGACAAAACCTTTTTTCAACGACGTGAAGATCTCATTCAACGCGTCCTGACGGATGCGCTGGACGCCTTTCGTCGTCAAAACGATCATGTCTTTCGTGTCCTCGATGATGCCCATTTCCTTGAGCTTGTTGATGAGGTCTTCCATCGTCATGTTCTCATCGAACAGGCCGTACTCCTGTGCAAGCTGCTTGAGCCATTCGAGCGCTTCCTCGACGTCACCGCTGTTTTGGAGC
>JBHHZW010000011.1:0-16822 GCA_046758305.1 Bacteroidota bacterium
CAGCGCAAATCCCACCAGTACCTTGCCGTCTTTCTTGCTGCCGAGGGTTTGCAAAACATCGGGTGTACTCCGAAGCTGTAAGGTCAGCAACGCTTCATCTTCTCTCTTGATCTTCTTACCGGCGTATTGAGCCGGTCCGTAGTCGGCGACTGCAGCCGACATTATCACAATATGTGCCTTGCCGGCGCGCTCGAGAACAATGCGCTCCATCTCCTCCGCCGTCACGACGTCAACGCGCTCGACGCTGCGGGGCGTTGCAAGTTGAACGGGTCCGCTGATCAGTGTCACGTCCGCACCCCTCAACGCTGCAGCGCGTGCAATCGCGAACCCCATCTTGCCTGAAGACCGATTGCTGATAAATCGCACGGCGTCAATCGGCTCCCGGGTAGGTCCTGCCGTGACAACAACGTTCTTGCCGGTGAGGTCACGATGTGTCTTCTGCAAAATCTTCTCGAGAAATTCGATGATGAGATCCAGTTCGGCCAGGCGCCCTGGACCCTCAAGTCCGCTCGCAAGAAAACCCTCCCCAGGAGGGATAATAAAATATCCCAACTCTCTTGATTTCGAGAGGTTTGCCTGGGTGGTCGGATGATTCCACATATCGAGGTCCATGGAGGGCGCAAGGATCAATGGACAACGGAGGGCAAGGACAGTCGTCGTCAGAGCGTTGTCGGCGATGCCGTAGACAAGTTTCGCCAGTGTGTTGGCCGAGGCCGGCGCGATGACCATGGCATCAGCCCATAACCCGAGGTCGATGTGCCGCACGCCCAGGTCTGTGCTGCTCGACGTATCCGCCGGCCAGAGATCAACCATGACTTCATTCTGGGACAGCGTGGAGAACGTTAGAGGTGTAACGAACTCCGTGGCTGAGCGCGTCATGATGACCCGGACGGATGCACCTTTCCGACGGAGTTCCCGAACCAGGTAGCACGCTTTGTAGGCAGCGATGCCACCGGTCACTCCGAGCACGATGTTCCTCTTCTGCAATACAGTTGAACCCTCAGATGCCATGGTGAAGCCATCCCTTCGGGACAAGTTACGCGACGAGCAGTACGAACGACCAATCGCGGCCTAGCCGCGGGTCTACTCCTCGAGCGTCCCTTCCGGCTCCTTGTACCAAAACCGAGTCTTGCCCTTGACCATCTCGTCCACAGCTATTGCCGTCGGCTTCGGACGCTTCTCGAACTCGACGCTGATCTTCACCTGGTCGGGATTCGTGTCCGTTTCCTCCTCCGTTGCCTCGGGGCTCACGCTGATTTGCTCCAGGCGCTGATTGAACTCAATCTTCAGTTCCTCATTGATCTGCCGGGCACGCTTCGATATGACGACGATAGCTTCATAGATGTCCTCGGCTTTGCCTTCGAACAACTTTAATTCTATCGGTCGGACAGTCATTGTGTTGTTGTTCCTCCTTGTCCCACCTTGGGCGGGATCGTTTTGGTTGGATGCTTCCTGTTCGTCTCGCGACGAATGATTTCATCTACCTCATCGATCGCTTGTTCGAGTCGGTCGTTCACCACGGTGAAATCGCACGACTTCTCCTTTTCCATCTCCATCGGCATCCGTTCGAATCGCCGCCGCAAATCTTCCTCCGAATCCGTCCCACGATCCTGGAGTCGTTTCATCGCCACCTCGATGCTCGGTGGCGCGATAAAGATGAGAAAAGAATCATCCGGATATTTTTCCTTGATCGACAGTCCCCCCTTCACATCGACATCGAAGAGCAGGAACTTGCCCTCCATCAGCGCTTTCTCGACGACGCCCTTGAGGGTCCCGTAGTAGTATCCATAAATCTCCTCCCACTCCACAAGCTCGCCGTTCTTGATCTTCTCCTGAAATTCCTCTTTGCTTAGAAAATAGTAATCCGATCCTTCCACCTCACCATTCCGCTGCCGGCGGGTAGTCGCGGAGACCGAAAACTCTATCTCCGGATTTCGTGCGAGGGTTGCTTTAGCCATCGTGGTTTTGCCACATCCACTGGGACCAGAAATTACGATGAGTTTGCCGCGCGGCATTCGACAAATACTTCGCTTGTTCGTCTTGGTCTGATTTGGAGAGTACCCACCGAGGATCGTCCCCATCCTCGCACGTGTGATCGTCCCGACACAGCCGGGACGGCCGGAGCGCTCCGTCACTCAATATTCTGTAGCTGCTCGCGAACTCTCTCAAGCTCTTCCTTCATCTGAACGACAAGGTGAGCTATCGCTGCATCACTCGCCTTCGAGCCAATCGTGTTCACCTCACGATTCATTTCCTGGACGAGGAAGTTCAGCTTCCGGCCTGCAGCTTCATCGTTCCGCAACGCCTCGAGGAAAAACTTGTTGTGGCTCCGGAAGCGCACACACTCCTCCGTGACGTCGAGCTTCTCCGCGAGGAGTGCAACCTCCAGCTCCAACCGGTGCTCATCCACTTCCCCATTTTCGAGGATTTGCCTCACCCGCTCCCTCATCCGGTTGCGCTCTTCCGGAATCCGCCCGTTCGAGATCATTTCGATCTGGTCGATGGTCTCGTAGAGCTGACGGATACGCACCTCGAGATCTTTCCTCAGTTCTTCTCCCTCATTCAGGCGCATACGAACCATCTCGTCGAGAGCCCGGTTGGTCGCTTTTCCCACAACACACCACTCTCTCACATCGCTAACGTCGGCCTCATCGACTTCCAGCACTTCAGAGAATCTCAGCAGGTGTTCAAGCTTGACTTTTTCCTTCAGCTTCACCGCCTTCCGCAGGTCGTTCAGCAGTCTGTAGTATGTCCGCGCTGCCGCTGCGTTGATCTTGAGCGGGGTGTCCATCATGGATTCGCGTTTGACAGTTACGACCACGTTGACCTTGCCACGCAAAATTTTCTTACGGACGACTTCCTTGACGTCGTTCTCTCGTAGCGCGAGAGTGCGCGGCAGTCGCGCCGTCACCTCTAGAAAACGGCTGTTGACACTCCGAATCTCTACAGTCGCGGTGATCTCCTTATCGCTGACCTCACCGTATCCGTATCCGGTCATGCTCGAAATCATACAGTCTCACTGCTTCGGAAGAATCTAACTTTTAAGGTACAAAAAAAACACACCCCAGTCAAGGATACGGAATACACCTCTTGTGCACACCTTTGTGCACACCCCCACGCTCCGCAATGTTTACTTTCATCTCAGTTTTTCATACATTGTGTATAAGTGGCCCGCCGCAACGCATGATCACCAGTTACTACACTCTCCAAGCACTCGCCCAGGAATTCGACCAATCGCTTCCACGCGCAACGATCCGGGAAATTTTCACGCAGCAGAAGAACGAGCTTCTCATTTCGCTCGACGCACGATCGAATGCCTACACGCTCACCGCTTCGACGGATCCCCGCATGAATTATGTCTTCCTGCGTGAACCCGTCGCCCGTGCGAAGAGGAATTCCGTCGATATCTTTCCCGCGCTCTTCGGAAAGGAAGTTGTGAAGGTGTGGGTACACCGAAACGATCGTATGTTGCAGATCAACGTGCAAGATTCCGCATCGATCTGCCTTCAGCTGTTTGGAAGCCCCGCAAACATTCTCCTCGTGAACGAGCACGGTGTGATCGTGGACGCGTTCAAGAAATCCAAAGACGTTGTTGGAGAACGGCTTGTCGTCGCGCAGCCGAACACTCATTTGGACGTCCTCGAGAGTGAAACTCGGTTCGTCGAAGTGCTGCAGTCACACGCTTCAAAGACCGCCTTCGCTGCGGTGAAGTCGAGCATCCCGACGCTCGGCTCAACGCTGAGCAGGGAAATTTTTCACCGTGCGCACGTCGACGAAAAACAACAGCTTACAGCTCTCGATGAAAGGCAGATCAAAATAATCTGGTCTCAGCTACGCGATCTTTCCGAAGAACTACGCTCCCCCTCTCCGGTGATCTACTTCCGCGAGAGACATCCCCGAGCGTTCTCCCTCGTCTCGCTTCAGCACATGGCTGGATCCAAGAGCCAGACCTACCGGACAGTCAACGAGGCGGTGCGGACCTTCGTCATCGCCACGTTTCGCGTCGAAGGTGTCGAACGGGAGAAAAATATCCTCCTCAAGGTCATAAAGAGGGAGCTCGACAAGTCTCAGCGCTCCCTCCAGGCGCTGACGAAAGAACTCCATGAGCACGATAGAGCAGCCGAGTATGAGAGGATCGCGAACATCATCATGGGAAACTTGCAGCACCTAACCAAGGGGACGAAGGCGGTCGACCTTCCAGACTTGTACCCCGCGAAGAGGAGCGTGCGAATCACGATGGACCCGAAACTGACCCCCGCGCAGAACGCGAAACGATACTTTGACAAGGGCAAAAAGGCACGGCATGCACTCCAGCAAGCGGGCGAACGGTCGGAAAACCTCAAGTCGAAAATTGCCATCCTTGAGAAATTGCAGCTCCACCTCGATTACTGCAACACCAAAGAACAGCTGAAGGAATTCCAGGACCAGCATCGGGACGAACTCCTCGCGCTGAATATGATCAAACCGGACAAACCACAAGAGGACCTGCCGTTCCGCGTGTTTACTCTGAACGGTGGGTTCAAAGTCTGGGTAGGCAAGAGTAGCGAACAGAATGACCTGCTGACGATGAAGTACGCAAAGCCCAACGATTTTTGGTTCCACGCCCGGGGAGCAGGCGGCTCCCATGTCGTGTTGAAAGTGGGATCGGGGAAAGGAGAACCTGGCAAAATCGCGAAGCAGCAGGCGGCAAGCATCGCTGCCTACTACAGCAAGATGAAAAACGCAAAACACGTTCCGGTGGCGTATTGTGAGCGCAAATTCGTTCGGAAACCGAAAGGCGCTAACCCGGGAAGCGTTGTGCTCGAACGCGAGAAGGTCATTTTCGTCGAACCGCGGCTGCCGCCGGTGTCCGGGGCATAAGAACGACATCCACTTGCACGTCGATTCATCCGTAGAGAGGCGTTGCCATGATCTTCAAACAATACATGCACGACCAGGGAGGCTGTCTTTCCTACTTGATGGGGTGCACTCGGACGGATGTTTGTTGTGTCGTGGATCCCCAGCTCGACATCCAACCGTACCTCACCAGCGCCTCATCCAAAAACCTCACCATCACCCACGTCTTTGAAACACACACGCAGGCGGACCATCTCTCTGGGGCGAGAAAGCTCGCTGACGCAACAGGGGCTGCAGTGTATTTTCACAAATCAGTCCAAGCCGCATTCCCGTTCGTCCCTGTCAGCGAAGGTGACGAACTGATGGTCGGAAACGTCAAGATTACAGTCCTCCACACACCCGGTCACACTCCCGACAGCGTGTGCTTTCTCGTGGCGGACACCACACGCTCAGTACACCCATGGATTGTTCTGACAGGTGATACATTGTTCGTCGGCGATACCGGTCGACCTGACTTGGATGGAAGTGCGGAGGACTTGTACGATAGTCTCTATCAAAGATTGATGAAGCTTGACGATGCGATCGAGATTTTCCCCAGCCATTTTGCCGGTTCCGTGTGCGGTCGAGCGCTCAGCCCGAAACCGAGCTCCACAGTCGGGTTTGAACGGCGATTCAACCCTTCACTTCAGTTTCCGTCAAGGGCTGAGTTTGTGCAGTTTGTGACCCAGAGTCTGCCCGTCCAACCGCCGCGATTTCACAAGGTCCGGCAGTTTAACCTCGGATTTCTCCAGGAGCCGCCCATCGATAAGACGTTCGATGAGAATTCCTTGCAAATCACCGTCGAAGAACTCAAACATCGTCTCGACAGAGGCGAGACCCCGTTCATCCTTGATGTCCGTAACCCGGATGAATTTCGCATCTGCGACCTTGACGGCTACCTGATCCCTCTCCACGAGTTGGCACAGCGAATGAAAGAACTCGATCTCAGTCAAGAGATCATTGTGCACTGCCATGTCGGCGAGCGGAGCCAAGCGGCGACTTCACTACTGTACGAATCTGGATTTCAGCACGTTAAGAACCTCGTCGGAGGTATCGACGCTTGGGCGAAGAAAATTGACAAGGCGATGGAACGGTATTGATTCTTCGACAATGGAATTTATGTGACTCGCCGGCCTCCGACTTTGTCGGGGGCCCGGAGCCGCCGCCACCGAGGGCTCCAACGAGAATATCTTCCGACTTTGCCTTCTCGCTCACGGGGATTGCCTCAGAAACCATCACGGAAGAGGCACTCGATAAATCGCTAAGGAGACTCCTGAATGAAACGAACAAACCACTTGCCTCGCCATGTATCCATCGCCACCAAGGCAATACACGGGACGAAGATGTACCCCTACCGCGGTCCTGTCTCATTCCCCATCTATCAGACTTCGACGTACCGATTTGAAGACTCGCAGGACGCAATTCGACATGCAGAGGGGGATGAATCGGTGTATGTGTACACCAGGTACCACAATCCGACGACGCAAGACGTCGAGGAAAAGCTCGCTCTGATGGAAGATGGAGAAGCCGCAGCGATCTTTTCGTCGGGAATGGCTGCAATCACGACAGCAATTCTCACGGCGGTCAAGAGCGGGGAAGAACTCGTCAGCACTCCCTCGCTTTATGGCGGCACGTATCGGTTTTTTCGGGATATTCTCCCGAATCACCAGATCTGCGTGCGCTATGTGGACCCAGACCACTTGGAAGAACTAGAATCCCTCATCACGAAAAAGACACGTCTCGTTTACTTTGAAACACCGACAAATCCCACGCTGAATCTCGTCGACATCGAGCAGCTCGTCCGCCTGACCCAGATGATGCGGAAGCGGCTTGGCATTCCACTCCTGACGATGATCGATAATACATTCGCGACAACGCTCAATCAGTGTCCATTTGATTTTGGAGTCGATGCCGTGGTGGAGAGTGCAACGAAATACCTCGGCGGCCACAGCGATATCATCGCCGGGGTGGTAGTTGGTAGGAGAGATTTTACCAAGAGAGTAAAAACGAGTGCGAAGTACTACGGCGGCTGCGCTGACCCGTTCGCTTCCTATCTTCTCTTCCGAAGCCTCAAAACGTTCGAACTTCGCGTTGAACGCCAGAACCAAAACGCCCTGGCACTGGCAGGTTTCTTCGAAAAGCACCCGAAGGTAAAGCGTGTCCTCTATCCCGGACTTCCCTCCCATCCGAAACACCAGCTGGCTAGGAAGCAGATGAGCGGATTCGGGGGAATCGTCACGATCGAGTTGAAGGGGGCAGTGAAAGCTACTGTGGAGGTGTGCAACCGCCTTCGCGTTGCGATCAATGCCATGTCGCTCGGCGGGGTCGAAACGCTCGTGAGCATTCCCGTATATTCATCCCATGTCAGGATGACCCCTGACGAGCTCCAACGTCACGGCGTGACACCAGGGATGCTGAGGATTTCCGTTGGTGTTGAAGCGGTAGAGGACTTGATGGCGGATTTTGAGGAGGCATTGAGATTCGTCTAGAACTGCCGCGGCTGTCGAGGGATGTCCACTCACTGAGACAGCGGAAGCCACGCGCTTTACCCAAAACCGCATCTGTTGGAGACAGCCGGAAGGCATGGAGAAAGATGCAGGTCGGAACTCTGGCGAATTCTCTCTGGGAGGAGAACAAATTCTGGGTACTCGCGCGGTCACGAAATCTCTACGATGACATAGCCACAGCTGTCGCAGACAAGACGTACGATCAGACATATCGCCTCCTCGAGCTAGCTTCGGCAATCCCGGAGTACAATTTCCAGTATTCAGCGGACCAGGTATGGGGATGTCTTCAAGAAATTGTGGGGGAAAAGGAGAGACAGGAGTGGGATGTTCTCGAAGAGATTGGAGACATCCTTACGAAGAAAGAATTTCTCTGGCACCTCATCTTGCGGTACCGAGTCACGTACCTGCTGAACTGTAGGCTCTTTTTTGACATCAACCCGTTCGACCGATTTCTCTTCGCGGCCGGCAGCCAGAAGAAACTTTATCTGTGGAATAGAATTCGCGTGATGGAAATCGACGTCCAGCACCTCATCAAAAAATCCGGCCGCCTTCACGATCCAAACTACCTTTTAACTATCCTCGTCAACGGTCATCCCTACCCGAACCCGAAACTGGAAACTCGGTGACGGATCTCTCTCCCCGCACGGGAGCATGGGGAAGTGCGGTGCTCTCACCCCGGCCGCTCAACACCACAAACCCCTCTCTCGAAAACGGGAGAGGAGTAATCGACGATCACAACGCTCGGGTGAGAGGTCATTCCCCAACCCGAAGTACTATCTTTCCGAAATGCTTTCTCTCCTCCATCCGGCTATGGGCTTCAGCGGCCTGAGCGAGAGGAAACACCGAATCGACCACTGGCTTAAGTTGTCGTGACGGAAAAAAACTCAGGACCCGGATCAGCTCAGATGTTCTCCCCATGAATGAACCGTAAACCGTGAGGTGACGCGAGAACATATATCGGAGGTCCGCTGAAACGATTCCACCCGCCGTCACCCCGCAGGTTACCATTCGACCCTTCCGCCGGAGGAGCGTAATGCTCTTCGTGAATACCTCGCCGCCGATGTGTTCGATCACGATGTCCACGCCCTGCTTCGCGGTAAGTCGACGCACTTCAGCCACGAAATCCGTGGTGCGGTAGTTCACCGTTTCATCTGCACCGAGTTGCTTCGCCTTCTCAAGTTTCTCGTTGCTCCCGGCAGTCGTGATGATGCGGGCACTGAACATCTTCGCGATTTGAATCGCTGCGCTTCCCACGCCGCTTCCCGCACCATGGACCAACACACATTCCCCCGTCTGCACCTTCGCCAATCCAACCAGCATATGCCAGGCCGTCAGGAAAACGAGTGGTACCGCGGCTGCTTCCTCGAAGCTGAGTCCTTCCGGAATCGGAAGAACATTTGATGCGGGAACTTTAACGAACTCCGCATAGGTACCGTGCTCTTTCATACCGAGAACGTGGTATGTCGAACAGACATTGTCATCGCCTGCCCGGCAGGCAGAGCAAGTCCCGCAGCTCAGGCCAGGAGAGATCAGCACACGATCACCGACCTTCACGTTGCTGACTCCGATACCGATTTCCGAGACAATTCCGGAACCGTCTGACCCCGGGATGTGCGGAAGGGGAGTGGGCCAGTTGGGGATACCCCGGCGAATCCAGAGATCAAGGTGGTTGAGCGCTGCTGCTTTAAGCTCGACGAGGACCTCGTTTGGACCGAACGTGGGAGTGGGCACCTCACCGTACTTCAGAACTTCAGGGCCACCGTGTTGCTGAAAAAGGATCGCTTTCATGGAGAACTTCTTCTCTCAATTCCTCAATCGTCCCATGAATCCTTAACATTAATCCGTCAAGCCTTCCACGCACATCAGTTGCCAAGAATATCAGGAACCGAATTCCAAGTTCCTCTCAGATGCTCCGTTGTAAATGCGAGTCATTTTGACAACCTCCCCTTACTCCTCTCCTTACTAAGGATGGGAAATCTCGAGGCGTACCTTGTGCCCCTTGATAAGGGGGACTTCGGGACAGGCCTTCACGCGAAAACGGCAGACAGGGATTCATCAGAGACCTCTTGGACAGCAGTTACAATATACACAAAATCAATGAACGATCCGCGATGAGTATACGAGCGGTGAGGGTCGGCCAGCACTCTGCACGAGGCCCTTGAGGAATGAAGCTGCTCTCAGGAGTATCTTAAAGTGCGAGTCCTACGTTGAGCCGATGTACAGAGTTCCGGTGTGAACTTTGATACCAAGCAGTTTCAAATAGAGGAACAGCTGCTCCTTGTGATTCAGCTGATGCTCCACCATGTGGACACAGAGTCTCCAGATTTTTTGTCGGCCAAGCATTGGAGAGTCCACTTCGTTGTTGTGAAATTCATCTTCCGTGAAATTCTGAATCGCCTCAATGACCTTCCGCTTTGATTCCTCAAGAATCTCAGCTGCTTTCCTACCACTTATAGGCTCCGTTCGCCGATTGCGCACAAAAATTTCGCGCATCGAGCGAACACCCCAATCGCCCGTGCCAAATCCCCGTGCGTACACACCAAGTGAGAGGGCAAGATGATGGAGAAGTTGCCCGAGCGTGAACATCCCTTCCACCGGTGCATAGTCGAGTTTGTCGTCTGGTGCCAGCTTCATGAGTGCTTCACAAGGACGGAGCACCCAATCTAGGTACTCGAGAAACTCTTGCTTTGTCACAGGGAGTGCCTCCGATAGCAAAGCCCCGATGGGGACTTCGTCCATCACTTCATGAAAGTCTCTTCATTGATTCTTGCTGAATTCTTGCCTACATTGTGTGAGTTTTTCCACGGAAGATTTTGATGACGAGAACAATCCGATTCGGACACAGTCCCGATCCTGATGACGCCTTCATGTTCTACGGAATCGCTTTGGGACAAGTGTCACTCGACGATATCCACATCGAACATCTGCTCGAAGACATTCAATCGCTCAACAAGCGAGCGCTGAGGGGTGAGCTGGAAGTCACAGCAATTTCCGCCCACGCGTATCCGTACGTCGCCGACCGGTACTGGGTCATGAAAACCGGAGCAAGTATGGGAGAGGGATACGGCCCAGTCATGGTCTCTCGGCATTTCCGCACGGTCGAAGATCTCCGTGGCAAGTTGGTTGGAACACCTGGCCCTCTCACCACCGCGACGCTGCTGTTCAAACTCTTCACTGAAAAGATGGACAACGTCGATCTGCCGTTCGACGACATCCTGCGAGCGCTCGAGGCGGACCAGATCGAGGCCGGGGTGCTCATCCACGAAGGACAAATTACCTACGAAGCGAGCGGCCTGCACAAAATCCTTGACTTCGGGGAGGTCTGGAACGTCCAGACCGGCGGTCGTCCGCTTCCACTCGGACTCGATGTCGTCCGGAAAGATCTGGGTGACCAGCTCGCCGGTCAGCTCTCTTCCGCGCTTCGGCGCAGCATCGAATACGGGTACGAGCATCAGGAGGAAGCAGTGGAGTATGCCCTACGGTATGGTCGCGGAATCGACAAAGATCTCTGCACGCGGTTCATTAAAATGTACGTGAATGAGCTTACGGTGGACATGGGTAAGGCTGGTCAAGAATCGCTCGAGGAGCTTTACGCTCGTGCCTACCAGAAGGGCCTGATTCCCCTCAAGCCGATGCTCCGAATCTGCTGAATTTTTCTCCCGCTGTCAGTACACTCTTCCGTCGACAACTCAACTCGTTGATGAAGAGCGGATTGCTCAAGCCGCCTCGACCTCATCGAAGACGCGCAAGATCTGGTAGAGGGTCGTTCGCTGTGCTGGCACAAATCCTGCCTCACGAATCAGTGCAATCACTTCCTCAACGTTCGTCTTATTGACGAAGTTCGCAGCGGCATGGACGTTCTCTTCATACAGAGTTCCACCGAAATCATCAGCCCCGAAGTGGAGACCTATCTGCCCAGCTTTCTTTCCCTCTGAGAACCACGAAGCCTGAATGTGCGGAAAGTTGTCAAGATAGATGCGCGCGAGAGCAAGAATCTGCATGTATCGTGTAGACGTTGCGTAGTGAGGAATAATTTTTTCGAGCGGTGTATTGCCTGGCTTGAAGCTCCACGGCACGAATGCAGTAAACCCTCCGGTCTCGTCCTGCAGCTGTCGGATGCTCTCCAGATGCTGGATGACGTCCTCATCCATCTCAATATGACCGTACATCATTGTCGCCGTTGTCTTAAACCCAATCCGATGTGCCTCACGCATGACGCTGAGCCAGTCCTCCGAGGTCCCTTTCTTGAAACTAATTTTCTTCTTCACACGATTGGAGAGGATCTCCGCTCCGCCACCTGGTATCGTGCGAAGTCCAGCATCCCACAATCGCTGCAACACGCCCCGGACCATCAGACCGGAGACTTCGGACATCCCGATGATTTCGGATGTCGAGAAGAAATGCGGGTGAATCTCTGGAACCTTCTCCACCGTTCGACGAACTAAGTCGATGTAGTACTCGAACGGCAGCGCAGGATTAACCCCTCCCTGGAGCAGTACCGTCGTCACTCCTTTCGCTGCAGACTCCTTGAACTTCTGGATCATGTGGTCCACGGTGTAGGTGTACTCACCCTCTTCTCCTGGATGTCGATAGAATGCACAGAAGATGCAATCGACATTGCAGATGTTCGTGTAGTTGGGGTTTGTATCGATAGCGAACGTTACCCACGGCTTGGGATTTTTCTGGTAGCGGATCTCGTTCGCCAACTCACCGAGGTCAAGCAGTTCCGCTTTCTGGAGAAGGGTTAATCCTTCTTCCGAAGAAATCCTTTCACCGCCTCGAACTTTCTTGAGAATCTCTCTTACCATCGTACCTCTCACCTGCGATGGAAATGTCGGACATTCTTCATTCTCTTCCCCACTTTCGTTTTTGATGCTCAATGTCAGGAGTCAGCGTCATCAGGTGCGAGCGACCGACTCAACCTCTTCCACCAGGCGCCGGAAGACCCGCATCGCCTTGCGTTCTCGGTCACCGAGGTGGTAGTTGAAGCCCTCAAGATACTCGATTACTTCTGCCGGTGAAAGTCCGACCTGCTTTCCGTGCAGCCACAGAGTCCTCTTCAGACCCTGTTCTCCCTCCAGGTCTTGAGCAGGGACGAAATTGCCCGCTGCATTGATGGCGGACCTTCGGTCCGCGAAATGTAAGTCGGATCGTTGTTCCGACAAAATGATGTCGGATCTTCGACCTTCAGCGAAGAAATCCCCCTCTGCCTTCGCGAGCGACGTTTCGATGATCTGTGCCAACTCCACTTTCGTCTCAGCAGGCAGCGATTTCTTCACTGCCCAGACCGCGAAGACAAATGGGAGCTTTTGCCATTCATACCACTCCTTCGCGAGGTCGAAGACGAGCTCGAATCCCTCGAGTCCAAATTTGTTCCTTCGCAGTGCATCGTCACCGATGAGCAACACAGCATCATACTTCGAGTATTCATTGACTCCCGAATGCATCCGTTCAAGGTTTGCCTCCACTCCGTATTTCTTTTCTAAGAGGATCTTGAGGAGTTTTACCGATGTTGCAGTCTCGTCGGTGATCCCGATGAGCTTCCCGTGGAGGTCACCCCACCCATAGTTAGAAAAAAGCATGACACTTTTCACCTGATCGCGGGTAGCGATACACCAGCTCATCAGTTCGAGGTGATGTTCCTGCTGAAAATAGTCGATGAGAGAGAACAAACCGGCGTCGATCTGACCTTGGGAGGAGAGCACACCCATTCGTCTCGGTGCAATCGGGAGAATTTTGAATTGCCTGCGTTCGAAGTGCTGGTAGTACGGCACCGAGTTCAGGTATGGAATTTTCCCGATCACGTTATCCGTGTAGACATTCAGCGGGTTGTAATACACATCGCGCTCAACGGGGATTTTGCGTGCATCCCGGATGATGTTGAGGATCTG
The DNA here is from genome assembly GCA_046758305.1 of Bacteroidota bacterium. GTDB lineage: Bacteria > Bacteroidota > Ignavibacteria > UBA10030 > JAZGDE01 > JAZGDE01. Next base: position 13,274 of record JBHHZW010000011.1, read on the forward strand.
GTCCTTCGCAAGCTTCATCGGGCTGATCGCACCAGCGTCGTGTGCGATGTGCTCCTCGCCAACCGTGCCATCCATATCGTCGGCACCGAAGTTGAGCGCGATCGCCGCCACCTCCTCTGTGAGCATGACCCAGTAGGCTTTGACGTGCGGGAAGTTATCCAGCATCAGGCGAGAAATCGCAATCGTCTTCAGATCATCGATGGCCGAAGTGAACTGGGAACGTGCTTTAATTCCGGTGTCGCCGGGCTGGAACGCCAGCGGAATGAAGGTCAAGAATCCGTCGGTCTCATCCTGCAACTCCCGAAGTTTAATCATGTGCTCGATGCGTTCTTCAATCGTTTCGATATGACCGTAGAGCAATGTTGCGTTGGTCGGGATCCCCATCCGGTGAGCGGTCCGATGAATGTCCAACCACGCCTTCGCGCCAATTTTTTGATTGAAGAGCAGCCGACGGACTCGTTCCGAGAATACCTCCGCACCACCTCCGGGCATCGTTCGCAATCCTGCCTCCTTCAACTGCAGCAGGACTTCCTCGATCGGCATTTTGAACTTCTTATGGTAGAAGTCAATCTCAACGGCAGTAAACGCTTTGATATCGATGTTCGGAAACGAGGCCTTAATCGAGCGAAGAATACCCAGATACCGTTCCCATGGCCAGTCGGGCGGCATGCCGCCCGTGATTTGAACCTCGTGCAAGTCCGGAGTGAGCTTAGAAAGAATTTCCTCCTGTGTCATCTCGTAGGCATCCGGCTGATCGCGCCTCGTTGCAAAGTCGCAGAACTTGCAAGTTAGCACACAGATGTTTGTGGGCTCAATCTTGCGGTTCAGGACAAAGTACACGGCATCGCCGCTCTTCAAGCGCTGGACGGCTTGAGCCATTTTGCCAAGCGAAATGATGTCCCGTGTCGCGTAGAGTGCCACACCGTCTTCCAGCGTCAGCCGCTCGTCGACTTGCACTTTCTCCCAGATGGGGATGAGATTGCGATCACGAAAGGTAAGGTTGCTCATGCTCTCTTCGTATGTTTTCGATTGGCGTTAAACAAAAACCCCGCCGATGGTAAAACCGCTCCAGTACCGAACTTGACCTCCCGATGAAACCAATCTGCGACGCTCAGCCCATGCGCCGGAGAGAGCAAGTAGAAATACCGCAACGATTGGTATCCAGGAATCCATAAGACTAAAACGGACAAAATAGTCGCTACCTCCGTACATCATATTAAGGACCACAAACACGCCGATCGTGTACACGATCATCATTGCAAGTGCGGCAAGCGCGGGTTCACGGATCGTGGTCCCTTTGGAGAGATACGCAGTGATGCCGCCGATGATGATCACACCAGCAAATAACCAGGTGGAAAAGAAGGCATGGATCCAGTTCGCGTAATCCGTGATACCAATGGAGAGCGCCAGCGGTGCGATGTAAAAGATCATATACATCGGGAGGCGATGGCTAACCAGTTCCACTGAAACTTACTCCCCCCACCCGACGGTTGTTCTGCTGCAGCCAAGACGCATCTCCTCGATTGTGGATTGGGGAGAACGATGACGATTACGGTAAACGATTTTGTCAGAGGAACAATGGTCTTTCATCAGCGTCACTTCCAGTACGAATCCCAGCGCTCATCGACACGCTTCGTGATTTTCTCTGTCATCACCAACGACTCGGGATAGCCTTTTTTCCACGTCGCGTCGATTCCCAGAATGCCTTTGTAGACTGGTGAGATTCCCGTGGTTCCAGTTGGAAGTCGCGGGAGTTTTTGCTCCGAAAATAGAACGTCACGCTCGCAATCGAACCGCGTGAAAATCCCCCAGATCTGACTGACCGGGTCATGCAAGTCGACGTCCTCACTCACGGCGGCAATGATCCTCAAAGCCTGAAGCTCTTTTTTCCGAACGAGATTTTCGACGACCGCTCGTCCGTCCTTCCGCACTTTCACCAGCAAGAGAGTTTCCTCAACAAGATTTGTCTCGACAATCCTTCGGTCGAACTGTTTGAGATGAGAAATCCCGGACTGGAGAGCTCTTCGTTTTCGCGCTTCCGATTCCGGGTCTCTCGCTCTTCTACCTCGTTGTTTGCGGGTCGCGTCGATTACCATCTTGCTCCCAAGTTCCATTGTGTAGCTCGTGAAATCAAGAGTGTCGAGCGGCACCTTGGGAATCAGAACAAAATCATAATGCGGATCGAAGTGATCTCGGATCTCCCGGAGCACGGTTTGCCAGTCCTTCGGATCGATGTCCGATGAAACGAGAACCGCACACTTCGTCAGCGACAACTGTCCCTCGCCCATCAACCCGAGCGCTGCTTTCATCGCTTCCTTCTGATACCGCTCTTCCACCGACACGACGAGCAGGTTGTGGAATCCCGCCTCGTAATACGCCCAAAGGCTTCGTACCTCTCGATGCACCAACCGAATGAGTGGTCCAAGAATCTGCTGGGTTGCGTCACCCAGGTACTTATCCTCCATCGGAGGTTTCCCAACGATCGTCGCCGGATAGATTGGGCTCTTCCTCCTTGTTATTCCCTTAAGATGGAACACCGGGAACCGCGCTGCATGAGAATAATGCCCGAAATGGTCACCGTACGGACCCTCCATCCTCCGCTCCTTCGGGGGGACGATGCCCTCGAGGACGAACTCCGCGTTCGCAGGTACGTCGATCGAGATGAACTGACCCCTTGTCATCGGTATTCGCTTCCCTCGCAGGAAGGAAGCAAACATGACCTCGTCGATTCCTTCCGGCAGTGCGGCGACCGTCGCAACCAGCAGTGCGGGGTCCGTGCCAAGAGCCACTGCAACTTCAAGGGGCTTGCCGAGCTTCTCTGCCTGGAAGTAATGAAATCCACCTCCCTTCTGAATCTGCCAGTGCATGCCGGTCCTCTGCTTGTCATACACCTGCAGACGATAGATACCAACGTTGCGCATTCTGCTGAGTGGATCCTCCGTGATCACCTGGCCGAGCGTGAGGAACCGTCCGCCATCCTTCGGCCAACAGAACTGAATGGGCAACGCATCCAAGTCGGGTGGTTCGGAGACTTCCTGCGCTATCCCCATCTTGACGCGCTTGGCTCGAGCATTGAGCAGTCGTTTTGCGATCGTCCGATTTTGGAAAAGAACGTTGAGCTTCAGTGGCATGATTCGATCAAAAAACGTGATCAGCTCCTCGCCGATCCTCTCCGGATGTTTTCCGAGCGCAAGCTCAACGCGTCGGTCACTTGCCAGAACGTTCATCGCGACGGGGAAGTGAGAGTTCTTCACTTTTTCAAAGAGCAGCGCGGGCCGACGCTCTTTCAAAGCGCGGACCGCAATTTCCGTCATCTCAAGATGTGGATCAACCTCAGCCTTAACTCTGTGGAGCTCTCCAATCGATTCCAGGTAACGAACAAATTCGCCGAGGGCAGGAAAAGTCATTTGCATTCATCGGTCACACCGACCTCACAGACCTGTCGTCAGCGATCTGCGCTCGTCGCATCTGAGGACAAACAGCCTCACCAGCGCAGACTGCGGAGATTTCATTCCAGTTCTCCGGAGCGCCAGCCCTTCGATGATCTCA
>JBHHZW010000012.1:0-16338 GCA_046758305.1 Bacteroidota bacterium
CGACGTCGGGAAGAAGACGATAAGGTCCCGACAATTTGGGGTCACCCGAACCGATCAGTCGCTCGAGCGTATCGAGTCGAAGATACGGCAGGTCCTCGGCACCAAGGTTACCGTGAGGGCAAACTCCGACGGGCGGGGTCAGATCACGATTGTATACTACTCTGCCGATGATCTCGACCGTCTCCTGGACCTCTTCGCAATCATCGAGAAATATCACTAGTGCCCCTCCAACGAAGTCTTCATACAATACAATGGGGCCAGTGCCCGTTCCAACAACTATGTCCCCCCGAGGGGCCCGAAGGGCGGTGAAGCCGTCACTTAGCAATCAGAGGATTCAGGGGAGGTTGAGAAGTGTGAGCTTTTCGGACCCAGTATTTTCACTTAGAGGCAATATAGGATAGGAAAGGCAGGCCGTGTACAAGAAAATAGTTCTGACCAACGACGCGCCGCAACCAATCGGGCCGTACAGTCAAGGAATCGTCACTGGATCTGGGCTGTTGTTCACCGCGGGTCAAATTCCGATCGACCCGGCGACGGGGGAACTCCTGCAGGGAGACATTCGAGCTCAAACACGACGGGTCCTCGAGAATCTGAAGTTGGTGTTAGAGGCAGGCGGTGCATCGCTGACAGCCGTCGTGAAGACGACGGTGTTCTTGGAAGATTTGAAAGATTTCGTTCCGATGAACGAGGTCTACAGCGAGTACTTCCGGGACTCACCGCCGGCGCGGAGCGCGGTGGAAGTGGCCCGACTTCCACGGGAGGCGAAAGTTGAAATTGAGGCGGTGGCAATTGTGGAGCATCCGTAAGTGTTCGGCCGTGGGAGGAAAATGCGGGTGGCGTTCTTGCTATGTCTGGGGCTCTTGGTATTGTCCACCCAAGCGATCGTGGTCGCCCAGCACCGGCAGCTGGATGAAGCGGAACTTGCCGCGGTCTCTGTACCCGACTCGTTCTCCCAGAGCCCTCACAAGCCGAAGTCTCCAGGGCTGGCGCTGGCTTTGTCAGCTGCTCTTCCGGGGCTGGGACAGGTGTACAACGGGTCTTACTGGAAAGTGCCGATCATTGCCGGTTTCGGTGGCTGGTTTGCCTACAATTGGGCCGACAACAAAGACAAGTACAAGAACTACCGGGACTTGTACCGTGACTCAATCAGTCCTTCGATGCCCTTGGGTGATCAACAACTCAGGCGGCTCCGGGATTTCTATCGTAATCAGCGGGACAAGTTTGCTTGGTATATCGGCATCCTGTATTTCGCCAACGTTCTTGATGCCTATGTCGATGCGAGCCTGCACGACTTCGACGTAAGCGATGACCTAAGCATTCAGTTCGGCACGACCTCACGCGGAGTCTCGCTGTCCATTCGGTTTTGATCTCCAGAGGATGGCTTCACAGATACGATGTGGTGTCGCGCATCCTTGGAACGTTCTAAGTTCCCTGCTCGACACCTACGCAAGGAGTGACTTTTCCCCGTTGACTTTTGCAATTATGTAGCTTATTGCTCTTTTGGTTCACATCTTCCGTGATTTTGATCATCGGATATATGCCGTCCAGAATGAATTCGTTGTCAGTGGGGCCGAGGTATGCTTCGCCCCTGCTGTGTAATAGCGCCACCGTTTTGTTTGTAGGGGTTCAAGATTTTGAACCTCTCTAAGGTAGCGGAACCGACCGCCCCAGGTCTTTCATGCTCAACTACATCTGGCTTGCGCTGATCGTTATCGGAGTGCTTGTTGCCGTCGCCTACGATGTCAACGATTTTTGGGAGGACACGTATCGCAATGGACAGGCGCTCGAGGTCGCACTCGCATTCGACCGGCCGACTGATGAATCGCGGTCAGAGGTTCCATGCTCAGTATACGTCTCCCGTAAGCGCTTCGAAGAATTCTATGGGGTCAATGCACCGTCGGTCGATAATTCGACTCGTCGAGGAGACACGCTGGCATTTCAGGGATTGTTCATTTCGGCAGGACACGGTGTTGGTGTTCTGACGATCGGCGTGGGTGGGGAGGCGCCGCGGATCTGGAAGGAGATGGCCGAAGCTCAGGGAGGAAATTCAAGCAGTTTGAGGGGTCGGGTAGCGTTTGCTTCCCTTGAGGACGGCCTTGGAGGTATTCTTGCACAGTTTATCGCCGATCCGATCAAATTTGTCAAGTTGAACAAGGTCACGAACGAAGGTGCGATACGGTACGCGAAGATTGCGGTCGAAATCGCGATCGGTCTCATCGGGATCATGGCGTTATGGTTGGGGGTGATGAAGATCGCGGAGCTCTCAGGGCTTGTTGCGAAGATCGCGCGTGGGCTTCGTCCGGTGATGAGGCGTTTATTTCCCGACGTGCCGGCTGAGCATCCGGCGATGGGCGCGATGATCATGAACATTGCGGCGAACATGTTGGGGTTGGCCAACGCAGCGACACCGCTGGGGTTGAAGGCGATGGAGGAGTTGAACAAGTTGAACAGGAGGTTGGGGACGGCTACGGACGCCATGTGCACGTTTCTGGTCATCAACACGAGCAACGTCCAGTTGATCCCTGCTACCGTTATTGCAATCAGAGCTGCCGCAGGATCTGCTAAGCCCCCGGAGATCCTCGGCGCCGTCATCCTCGCGACTTCGATCTCGACGGTCGTCGGGGTCGTGACGGTAAAGCTGCTTGCCAAGCTTCCAGGCTATCGAAAGCAACTGGAGGCAGAATGAATACCTTTATCTTCATCATCGAAATCCTTTCCGTCCTTGCGATTCCGACGCTGATCCTGGGAATCGTGGTGTACGGTGCCGTCAAGAAGGTCAAGATTTACGAAGCCTTCATTGAGGGAGCAAAAGAGGGCTTCAACATTGGTGTCAAGATCATTCCCTATCTCGTCGCGATCCTCGTCGCGGTGGGAATCTTTCGCACCAGCGGGGCGATGGCAATCTTGACGGCACTTTTGAGTCCGATCACAAACCTCATCGGCATGCCAGGGGAAGCCCTGCCGATGGCGCTCATCCGGCCTCTCTCCGGCAGCGGTGCGCTTGGGGTGATGGCCGAGATCATTAACACGCACGGTGCGGACTCGCTGATCGGCCGTATGGTTTCCATTATGATGGGAAGCGGTGAGACCACTTTCTATGTTCTTGCTCTTTATTTTGGATCTGTCAGTGTCATGAAATCTCGTCACGCTGTTCCAGCAGGCATTGTCGCAGACGCTGCCGGAATACTCGCTGCCGTGTGGTTGACAAACCTCGTATTCGGGTAAGAACGAACTCGTACCGTTGCTTTTCTTGGTTGAGGTTGCTATATTGGTTGCCGCCACTTGAGGACGGCGGTACTTCTTCAAGACTCATCGGACTGCTGCGACGCTGCCCTGTCGCGTGTGTAATCCACTAACGACGGGATGAACCCTCTCAATAAACTGATCATCTTGACACTTCCGGCCGTTCCAAAGTTGATCGTAGGACATTTTGCAAAGCGTTACATCGCGGGGGATACCTTTGACGATGCGGCGCGTGCTGTACGCGAGCTCAATGCCAGCAGCATGATGGCGACTGTCGACTTGCTCGGTGAAGATGTTACCACGCTGGCCGAAGCGATCGCCGCACGCGAAGCCTATAAGAAGGTTCTCAGCGCATTCGAAGTTCAGCAGTTAGATTCAAACCTCTCCGTCAAGCTGACTCAGCTCGGACTCAAACTCAACAAGCAATTCTGCACTGACAATCTCGTCGAAATCCTCGAGGTCGCCCATCAGCACCGGAATTTCGTCCGCATCGACATGGAGGACTCGACCTGTACGGACGTCACCCTCGAAATCTACCGGGCCGTGAGAAGGATGTTCGACAACGTGGGCGTTGTGATACAGGCATACTTGCGGAGGAGCGAAGCGGATGTATGCGAATTGATCAAAGAGAAAGCGAACGTCCGATTGTGCAAGGGAATCTACGTGGAGCCGGAAGAGATCGCTTTTCAGGGCCGAGAGGAAGTGCGAGAGAATTTCGTGAAGCTTCTCGACCTGCTGTTACGGAACCGATGCTACGTTGGAATTGCTACCCACGATGATACGTTGATCAGTGCAGCATACGGAATGCTCCAATCGATGAAATTGGATCGGCACGAGTATGAATTTCAGATGTTGCTGGGGGTGCGTCACGATCTGCGCTCATCCATCGTCCAGAGCGGTCATCGGATGCGAATCTATATTCCGTTCGGACGGCACTGGTACGCGTACTCGATGCGGCGCTTGAAAGAGAACCCGCAGATCGCGGGCTATATACTGAAATCGATCTTTACTCGGGATCGTGCAGCTTAGAGTTCCTTCAGTCCCAAATCCCATCAAAACGAGAAGGAGACGTGTATGGCTGATACGAAATCGGCACCACCAGCGGACACACGGGACAGCAAGTTTCAACCGTTTACCTCCGCTGATACAATCATCCCGGAGTTCAGCCTGAAAGCGATCGTCCTTGGCGCGATCTTCGGCATTATCTTTGGCGCCGCGACGGTCTACCTTGCGTTGCGCGCAGGGCTGACGGTATCCGCCTCCATTCCCATTGCTGTGCTGGCAATTGCAGTCTTTAAGAGATTCGGGAAATCGACGATTCTGGAAAATAATATCGTACAGACTATTGGATCAGCAGGAGAGTCGATCGCCGCCGGCGTCGTGTTCACGATTCCCGCTCTGATCTTTCTTACGGGTGGAGAATCCTTCTTTAACTATTTCAACATTTTAGCCATTGCAGCTGTCGGTGGAATCCTTGGAGTCTTGTTTATGATTCCCCTGAGGAGGTCGTTGATAGTCAAAGAACACGGAGTCCTCCCATATCCCGAGGGAACGGCTTGCGGCGAAGTGCTCATTGCAGGGGAGAAGGGCGGATCGATGGCGGGGAAGGTGTTTGCAGGTCTCGGATTCGCAGCCCTGTACAAGTCGCTGATGAGCATCTTTGGATTGTGGAAGGACCTGCCGGCGTATGTCACTTCGCGGATCTCCGCATATCCGAACGCTACACTCAACGGGGAAATCACGCCGGAGTACCTTGGCGTTGGATACATCATTGGGCCTCGCATCGCCGGCATTGTCGTCGCAGGTGGTGTGCTTTCATGGCTTGGTCTGATTCCGATCATAACTTATTTCGGAGACGGATTGCAGGTCGTGTTGAAGCCCGGGTGGGGAGGAAAACTCATTTCCGAGATGACACCCACTGAAATTTATCGCGGGTACGTCCGGTACATCGGTGCCGGCGCTGTCGCCGCAGGCGGGGTGCTGACCCTCATTCGAACGCTGCCCACGATTGTTTCCGCGTTTAGAGAGAGCTTTAAGAGCTTGAAGCTGCGGAGAACGGGTGTTGCAGCCGCACGAACCGAACGAGATATCCCCATTACGTACGTTGTGTTCGGCTCTCTGGCTCTTGTCGTCATCGTTGCCCTTCTTCCCCAGCTGCCAGGGGATTTCCCAGGTACACTCCTGATGGGGTTTCTCGTTGTCATCTTCGGTTTCTTCTTTGTAACGGTGAGCTCCAGAATCGTCGGCATAATCGGTTCTTCCTCGAACCCGATATCTGGGATGACCATTGCAACGTTGATGGCGACGAGTCTCATATTCGTTGGGATCGGATGGACCGGTGCCGTCTATCAGGCACTTGCCCTTTCGGTCGGAGGCATCGTCTGTGTTGCTGCCGCGAACGCCGGCGCGACGAGCCAGGACTTGAAGACAGGATACATCGTCGGGGCAACGCCGATTTACCAGCAGATCGGGCTGATCATTGGTGTTCTGGCTTCCGTTTTCGTAATCGGCTGGACACTCCAGACACTCGACAGCTCAATGCAATACATGGGTGTAGAACATGCCATTGGCACAGAGAGGATGCCGGCGCCACAGGCAACGCTGATGGCAACGATCATCAAAGGACTCCTCGCCCAGGACCTCCCTTGGGGACTGGTCTTTGCTGGGATGTTCATGTCGGTCGTTGTTGAGCTGTGCGGCGTACGTTCCCTTCCGTTCGCCGTCGGTGCGTACCTGCCGCTTTCAACGACTGCTCCCATCTTCGTCGGCGGCATGATGAAGTGGCTTGTCGACAAAGTCTCGGGTCGGACGGCGGAAACGGAAGTGAGCTCCGGCATGTTGTTCAGTACCGGTCTGGTCGCAGGCGGCTCGATTACAGGAATTCTCATTGCGCTTCTAGCGGGGGTCACGCTCATGGAAGATGGGAGAGAGGTCGCTCTCATTGAGAAGCTCAATCTCTTTCACGGTTGGGAACAGCTCGGAGCCCTCGCTGATTTCATCGGTCTTGCCCTTTTTGCGGGCATGTGTGTGTATCTGTTCCGCGTCGGTATCAAGAAGCTAGAAGTCTGATTGGCTCGCGGTCGGTCCGGTGCGAGCAATTTTGAAGAGCCGGTCCCGACTAAGTCGGGGCACGGCTCTTCTATTTTTCAGTTGTATCTGCCCTGAAGAGCTGTAATATTGAGAAACGATTCCTTTCACATCGGGAACGCGCACGGACATCAGCATTCACCCGTCTGATAGCTGATGTGCTCGTGGTCTGGTTTTAGTTTGTGAGCATCTATATCGGTCCTGAACAGGAATTCATACTATGAGCGATTTGCAATATCCAACGCACGCTGGCAGCCATCCAAAGCCACCGAACCTATACCGGTGGACGGTTCTCGTCTTCATCAGTCTCGCGATGTTCGGAAACTACTATGTCTATGACAGTATCAGTCCGCTTGCGGATGTGTTGAAGGAACAACTGAGGTTCTCCGATGCAAATATCGGTTTGCTAAACGCAATCTACAGCATTCCGAATGTGTTCATGGTGCTCATCGGCGGCTTCATCATTGACAGGATTGGCACGAAGAAATCAACGTTCCTCTTTGCTGTGCTCTGTCTGCTTGGAGCTATCATCACTGCGTGGACGGGGACGCTCGAGGTAATGGCAGCAGGTCGCCTTGTGTTTGGGTTGGGAGCAGAATCACTCATCGTGGCGGTGACGACTGCCATCGCGAAATGGTTTCGCGGAAAAGAGCTGAGTTTTGCCTTTGGCGTGAATCTCACGATCGCTCGTTTCGGTTCGTTTGCGGCACTGAACTCTCCTTCTTGGGCAGCCTCGTATTACGATAACTGGCAGTTACCATTGTTGATTTCCGTGGCGTTCGGTGTCGCCTGTATTGTCGGTGCGGTCGTGTACTGGATCCTTGAAGGACGCGCGGAAACGATGTATCAACTTGGCGGGACAGGAGAAACGGACAAGGTTGTCCTGAGCGACGTTTTCAAGTTCAGCAAGTCTTACTGGTTCATCGTTGCCCTTTGCGTCACATTCTATTCCGCCATCTTTCCCTTCCAGACCTTTGCGGTCAAATTCTTCATTGAGGCTCACGGAACAACGCGGGAGTTTGGGGGATTCCTCTCGAGCATGCTCACCCTTTTTGCGATGATCTTTACCCCACTCTTTGGCTACATGGTCGATCGCGTGGGCAAGCGGTCACTGTTTATGATGTTCGGTTCCTCTCTCCTTGTGCCTGTTTACCTTATGATGGCATACACGGATCTCTCCTTGTACATTCCGATGGCGATGATGGGCATCGCTTTTTCACTCGTTCCGGCAGTGATGTGGCCATCGGTAGCCTACATTGTGACTCAATCGAAACTTGGCACTGCCTACGGGTTGATGACGATGATTCAGAACATTGGCCTAGCAGGGTTTAACCTGGCTGTTGGGTGGGCAAACGACTTCTCGGGCGCGAGCACCCAACATCCAGAAGGCTACGCGCTCGGTATGTGGATTTTCTCAACTCTCGGTCTTTTTGGCCTCCTATTCGCCTTCCTTCTTCGAAGAAGCGAAACTGGACCAGCGGCTCATGGACTCGAAACGATTACTGCCGGTTCCTGAGCGTCGTGATTGTCCGCTTCGCTGTTGACACCTCGATGCTTTATCTGTTCTCTCGGGGAGACTTGATTCTGATGTGTCTCAGCAGTATGATACATGGAGAGATCGGAAATGTATCTCCACAGAAAACATTTTACAGTCGAAGAAGCGCGATCCTTGGTCCCGGACGTAGCCCATCTCGTGGTTGAACTAGTGGAACTTAAGCGAACGCTCGATGCAAAAGAATACGACATCTACCGGCATAGGTACTTCGGAGGCATGGGCCCGAATGGCCAAAAACACCACCCGGCGGAACTCATCCGACTGGTCCAGATTGTTCAAGAACTGGACGAGGGAGGGATTCTGGTCAAGGGTCTGAATGAAGGCCTCATCGATTTCCCTTGCATCCGACAGAACGGCGAGGAAGTTTATCTTTGCTGGAAGGTCGGTGAACAGACGATCGATTTCTGGCATCGGATCCCGGATGGGTATCGGGGCCGAAAGCCCATCGACGATCTGTAGTCTCTTCCGCACAGTAGCAACGAACTGACGGATCGCGAAATGCAATGAAGTCGTTTCCCGAATTGATCCTCGGAAGTCCCTCCACTTTTGCCAAAGGCATCCACGAAGTGGTCACTTCGTGACACTCCGTGAGTGGAGCGCTTCGCGCGCGGCTTCGCCGCACTTCATGAGAAATAGTGTCTTCGCCAGAGCGATCCTTTGGATCGGGCTTTCGGGACCTTCGCAGGACAGCGCATATGTCGTTTCGATTAGTTTCGGATTTTAAGCCGACTGGCGACCAACCGGAAGCCATCAAACAGCTCACGGAAGGTCTCTTAAGTGGGAGCTGCTTCCAGATGCTGCTAGGGGTCACGGGTAGCGGCAAGACGTTCACGATCTCCAACGTGATCGCGAACATCAACAAGCCCACCCTTGTGATTTCCCACAACAAGACGCTCGCCGCACAGCTGTTCGGGGAATTGAAGAGTTTTTTCCCTCACGACCGCGTCGAGTTTTTTATTAGTTACTATGATTACTACCAACCCGAGGCGTACGTCCCCACCACTGATACGTACATTGCGAAAGATGCATCCATCAACGACGAGATCGACCGGCTGCGCCTGCGAGCGACCAGCGCTTTGCTGAGCGGCGAACCGAACGTCATCGTGGTTGCGTCCGTCAGCTGCATCTACGGCATCGGGGCTCCTCAAGAATGGGCGGAGCAGATGGTGGTGGTCCGGAAAGGAGACCAGCTCGACCGAAACTTGTTGCTTTCAAGGCTCATCGACATCTACTACACGCGGAATGATTTTGAGTTTACGCGGGGGACGTTCCGAGTTCGAGGAGACGTCGTGGAAATCATCCCGGCGTACGAGAACGAAGAGGCGCTGCGCATCGAGTTCTTCGGAGACGAAATCGAGAGACTCACTACAATCAACCGGCTCGACGGTCGACGGCTCGCTGAGACAGAATACGAGGTGATTTACCCGGCAAAGCATTTCGTGACCACTCGGCCCACGCTGGAGCGCGCGCTCAAAGAGATCGAGGCCGACCTGAATGAACGGCTGGCGGAACTCCGAGGGCAAGGGAAACTGCTCGAGGCGCAGCGTCTCGAGCAGCGGACGCGATTCGATATGGAGATGATGCGCGAGATCGGCTACTGCGCTGGCATCGAGAACTACTCTCGCCATCTGGGCGGACGCAAGCCAGGTGAGCGGCCGTACTGTCTCCTCGACTATTTCCCCGAAGACTTTTTGGCGGTGATCGACGAGTCACACGTTACGGTTCCGCAGATCGGCGGCATGTATGAAGGTGACCATTCGCGCAAGCAGACCCTCGTCGATTACGGCTTCCGACTTCCGTCGGCACTCGATAACCGCCCCCTGAAGTTCACGGAGTTCGAATCGATGATCCGTCAGGTCATCTTCGTGAGCGCAACTCCGGGTGAGTATGAACTCAAGAAATGCAAAGGCGTGATCGTTGAGCAAATCATCAGACCGACAGGTCTGGTGGATCCGGAAGTAGAGGTGCGCCCGGTCAAAACACAGGTCGACGACCTCATCGCGGAGATCCGGAAACGCGCGCAGCGCAAAGAACGTGTGCTCATCACGACGCTGACGAAGAGGATGGCGGAAGACCTCGCGGAATACCTCCAGGGAGTCAACATCGACGTTCGGTACATTCATTCAGAAATCGATGCGCTCGAGCGCGTTGAAATCCTGCGCGACTTGCGTCTGGGTGATTTCGATGTGTTGGTCGGCGTGAACTTGCTGCGCGAAGGCTTGGACTTGCCCGAGGTTTCTCTCGTCGCGATTCTCGACGCCGATAAGGAGGGGTTCCTCCGGTCTGACAAATCCCTCATTCAGATTTCCGGCAGGACCGCCCGTAACATCAACGGTAAGGTGATCCTCTATGCGGATAGGGTGACGGGTTCCATGGGACGAATGATCGAGGAAACCAAGCGCCGGCGCGATAAGCAAGTCGAGTACAACAAAGCGCACCGTATCGAGCCGCGAACTATCTATAAGACAGTCGAGGAGGTCCTTGCCGCCACTGTCGTAGCCGACGTGCGGTTGGCGGGCGGCGAACGACGTCAGCAAGCGCGGACTCCCATCGCAGCCGACAACATCGTCCGGTACCTCACCAAAGAGCAGCGGCATGATCTCATCGAGGAACTTCGCAAAGAGATGAAGAATGCTGCACGAAACCTCGAATTCGAGCGTGCCGCTGAGCTGCGGGATGAGCTCGAGCGACTCGAGAAGCTGAAAAAGTGAGAACTGCTCTGGAGGCGAGGTGCGACGCACCTTCTATCGTTTCAACTGCCATGTTAGACATCCTCAAGAATCTACTCCTCCCGGTTGTCGACTTCATTTATCCACCGACCTGCATCAGTTGTGAACAGCGACTTTCGGATACACAATGCCACGCTTGTACATCGTGCTGGGATTCGTTGGAGCGGGTAAGCTCAACGGATCACCTGCCCCTCATGCAGCAGGGCCGGTTCGACGAGGAAAAGGCCGTAGCGAGGTTTCTTTCCTGTTTCTACTTTGAGGAGGAGGGTCCGATTCAGCGGATCATTCACGGCCTGAAGTACGGGAACCGACGATCACTTGGAATTGAGTTGGGGAAAATCGTAGGGGAATGTGTGAAGGCAAACCCTGATTTCCGCTCTGCTGCGATGGTGATAGCGGTTCCGCTCCACCGGATAAAATTCCGCGAGCGAGGATACAACCAATGCCACTTCATTTCCAAGGGAGTCGCAGAGGTGACCGGACAAGTCGTTCGAAGCGACATACTGGTTCGGACGAGAAACACGGCTTCCCAAACCAAACTCTCTCTTGAAGAACGCGAGGCGAATGTAGGAGACGCTTTCGTTGTGGCTAGGCGTCGTGAGGACGAAGTTCGAGGAGCGCGCATCATACTGATCGATGATGTCATTACGACTGGAGCGACCCTCACTGCCTGCGCGAAAGCATTGAGGGACGCTGGAGCTGCGGAGGTCTTAGCTGCCACGGTTGCACTTGCTAAATGAAATGTGATCAATTTCGCAACCATTTGTGTACAGAATAAGCAATGGCTCCTAGGAGACGTCGTTAACGCCGAGATGAAACTGAGGAATACGGGATGGTTGCGGCAGGATCATGGCAGTGGTTAGCGAGCCGATTTACCTACATCGAATTGGACGATTGGGTGGTGATGCCCAACCATCTACATGGTATTGTCATAATTCATGATGATTACGTCAGTAGGGGCAATTCGCGAATCGCCCCTACGAAAAGAAAAACCTTGGGCCGTTTGATTGGTGCGTTTAAGACTGTTTCCACCAAACGCATCAACGAAATGCGCAACACTCCCGGTGGCGCTCTGTGGCAAAGAAACTATTATGACCACATCGTACGTGTTGATAGATCATTAAACCGAATTCGTGAATACATTTACCCCGTAAGATAAGCAAGAAAAAAATATCTGAACTGCAGTTGGGCTGAGCAGCACATGAAAACCAGATTGAAAAACTATCTCACGGCGTAAATCCTCAACGCTGGGAATTCGATAAGGAAAACCCTGAACACTGAAGATCAACTTGATGTGTGGTTGCGATCGCTCAATAAACCCCCGCGAAGAACATGACCTTTAAAAACCAGATTCACCTTGTTTCTGTCGCGATGTGTTCGCGCGAACTTCTTTGGAACAGACCTCCACGTCACTCCTGTTGGTGATAACCGTGACGGCGAAGCGACTGTTGACTTCAAGCTATGAACGGAACACGCGATTCCATACCTTGACATTGAGTCGATTTCTCCGTACGTTTGGAATGATTTTTTGTGCGCCGCTGTTGAATTACGCGCTGAGAAACGGAGGCCATAATGCCACTCAAAGTTGCGATCAACGGATTCGGGCGAATCGGTCGCAATGTCTTTCGAGCCGGGGTCGATGATCCAGAGATCACGTTTGTCGCTGTCAACGACATCACCGATGCGAACACACTTGCACACCTCTTGAAGTACGACTCGGTGATCGGCAATTTTCCTGGCAGCGTCGAAGTGAAGGACAATGCGATCATCGTGAACGGAAAACCGCTGCGTGTCCTCTCCGAGAAGGACCATACGAAACTTCCCTGGAAAGACCTTGGAGTTGACGTGGTGATTGAATCGACAGGTCTGAAGCATTTTACCGACGGAGAGGAGGCGAAACGGCACATCGAAAACGGTGCGAAGAAAGTCATCATCAGCGCACCTGCTAAACATCCGGACGTCACGATCGCCCTCGGCGTGAACGATGAGATGTACGATCCGAGGAAACACAATATCATCTCGAACGCATCCTGTACGACGAACTGCCTCGCACCTGTTGCGAAGGTGCTGCTCGATACGGTTGGTATTCGGAAGGGGTTAATGACGACGATCCACTCGTATACGAATGACCAGAAGCTCCTCGATCTCCCTCACAAAGACCTGCGCCGGGCGCGCGCGGCGGCGCTGAATATGATCCCCACGTCAACCGGTGCTGCGAAAGCGATCGGATTGGTTATCCCGGAACTGAAAGGAAAAATGGACGGCGTCGCGATTCGTGTTCCAACACCGAATGTTTCACTCGTGGATCTTGTCGTTGAGGTAAACCGCGCGACGACGAAAGGGGAAGTAAGCACGGCGTTTCAGAAAGCGGCTTCGGGGAAAATGAAGCACATCCTGCAGTACACGGAGGAGCCGCTCGTCTCGGGTGATTATCGCGGCAACGCCCATTCCGCCATCGTGGACGGTCCGTCGACGTACGTGGTCGAGAATATGGTCAAGGTCATGGCGTGGTATGACAACGAATGGGCATACTCCTGCCGTGTGATCGATCTCGTAAAGAAGGTTGCTCAATCGTTCGATTAGATCAAAGGACCCTGAGGGGCGGCTAATAGTGGACCTCTTCGCTGTTAGCCGTTTTTCTTTCTCCCCATCTCCGGAGGTGGATCCGAAGGGTGGATTTGCCGCTGTGCAATTGAGGATCTAGCATTTCGCTTTCGCACATGCGACGGATAGACGGTCAATGAATAAGTTGACACTCGAGGACGTGGACCTGAGAAATAAGCGTGTCCTCGTCCGCGTCGATTTTAACGTTCCCCTCGATGGTAAAGGCAGCGTGACCGACGATACCCGCATCGTAGAATCTCTGCCTACGATCAAGAAAATTCTTTCCTCTGGAGGCAAAGCAATTCTGATGAGTCATCTGGGCCGGCCAAAAGGGAAGCCGAAGCCAGAATTCGGCCTCAGGCTGGTGGCGAACCGTCTGTCCCGGTTGCTCGGTAAGTCTGTTTCATTTGCCCCGGACTGCATTGGTCCGGAAGTCAAACAGCTCGTTGATGGGCTGCGCAATGGCAATTGTTTGCTGCTCGAAAACCTGCGTTTCCATCCTGAGGAAGAAGCAAACGGCGAAGCCTTCGCTCGTGCGCTCGCAAGTCTGGGTGACCTTTTCGTGAACGACGCGTTCGGCAGCGCCCATCGCGCACATGCATCGACCGAAGGCGTCACCCGGTTTCTCAAGCCCGCCGTTGCTGGATATTTGATGAAGAAAGAAATAAATTACCTAAGTCAAGCTGTTGGAGATCCGCCTCGGCCCTACGTTGCGATCCTCGGCGGAGCAAAAATTTCTGGGAAGATCGACGTCATACAGAACTTGGCGAATAAAGTCGATACGCTGATCATCGGCGGAGGAATGGCGTTCACGTTCTTCAAGGCCGAGGGGCTGGAGATCGGAAACTCCTTGCTAGAGGCAGACAAGATCGAGCTCGCGAAACAAATCCTGGAGGACGTGAAGAAGAAGAAGGTCAAACTCCTCCTGCCCGTTGACTGCGTGATCGCGGCAAAAGTGGATAACGAAGCCCCACATGAGATAGTGTCAAAGGATCGCATGAAGCCCGGATGGGTGGGAGTGGACGTCGGTCCTCGGTCGATCGAGTTGTTGTCAGAGGAAATTCGAAAGGCCAAGACGGTTTTCTGGAACGGTCCGATGGGCGTGTTTGAGGTGGAGAAGTTCGGCGCCGGTACCGATGCGATTGCTCGAGTGCTCGCGGAGGTCACGAAGAAGGGTGTGACGACGATCGTGGGAGGAGGAGACTCCGCAGCAGCGATCGCGAAGGCTGGTTTCGAAAAAGCAGTTTCGCATGTGTCAACCGGCGGGGGAGCATCGCTGGAGTATCTCGAGGGCAAGACACTTCCCGGCGTGGCGGCACTTACTGATAAATAATGCTGTTTTAAACATCGTAACGATCGATAGAACACGTCATGTCCTTTAACCGCTACCGCTACGAATACCAAAGCTCAAGTTATTACCGACCTTCATTATTCGGTGGATTTCGTTTTTTCCCGCCGGTCATTAAATACCTCTTGATCATCAACGCCCTCACGTTCCTGATTGTCGTATTTCTGGGGAACTTCCGTCTCGGTGAGTTTTACTTCGGATACATCCTGACTGTCATTTTCGCACTCTTTCCGTTGGGCGATGGGTTTTATCCTTGGCAACTGTTCACCTACATGTTCATGCATGGGGGTCTTGGACACCTCTTCTTCAACATGTTCGCGCTCTGGATGTTTGGAATGGAGTTGGAAAATGTCTGGGGTTCGAGGCGATTTCTCACATACTACCTGCTCTGCGGTATTGGCGCGGGAGTGGCGAACCTCCTCGTAGCTCCGCTGTTCACGACGACCGCACCGACCGTCGGCGCGTCGGGAGCTATCTACGGAGTGCTGTTAGCGTTCGGGCTTCTGTTCCCTGACCGACCGATTTTTCTCTACTTCCTCCTGCCCGTGAAGGCAAAGTATTTCGTCAGCGTGTACATTCTGCTGGAGTTGTTCTATGGTGTGACGGGAACTTCGGACGGAATCGCCCACTTCGCTCATCTTGGAGGGGCTGCCGTAGGATTCATGCTTCTCAACGTCAATTGGGATCGGTTTCCGCTTTTCACGTGGTGGGACAACATGAGGGCAAGCTTGTTTTCGCAGAATAAGTACAGCGGATCGTACCGTAAGCGGCATGATGAGGTTACCGAGGCAAGATTTCTTGACATTCGAGATGCCGAAAAAAAGAAAGACGAGGAGGAGATAAGCCAAGAGCGAATTGACGAAATCCTCGACAAAATCAGTAAGGGCGGCTATCAGAGCTTGACTGAGGAGGAGAAGAGAATTCTATTTGAGGCAAGCAAGAAAATGAACTAAGAAATGTGGGAACGGGAAATTTGTCATTGAGAAAGACTTTCCTTATTGTTCCACATCCTTGACGCCATCGTACAGCGAGGCCATGGCTTTGGCACCGACCTTACCTTCTGGTTCTAAGAATGAAGAGAACTGAATCGCTGTTTTCGATCGCTGAGGTATCTGCACCGAAAACCGAGCATCCAACCTATAGGGTCGGCGTTCGTCGGAGTACGCGCCAGGTGAAAGTAGGCGGTATTCTCGTCGGAGGCGGCGCGCCGATTTCCGTCCAGACGATGACGAAGACAAAAACGCATGATGTGGATGGCACCGTCAAACAAATCGTTGAAGCAGCCGATGCAGGGTGTGACATCGTTCGGGTGACCGTGAACGACAAACCGGCGGCGGCGGCGATTCCTGACATCATCAAGCGGTCTCCAATTCCCATTGTGGCGGACATCCATTTTCACTACCAGTTTGCACTCAAGGCAATAGAGGCGGGAGTTGCTAAGGTTCGGCTCAATCCCGGAAACATCGGCAGCAAGGAGCGAATTCACGAAGTCTTGAAAGCCGCAAAAGAACGTGGGATCCCGATCCGCATCGGCGTGAACTCTGGCTCGCTGGAAGAGGATATCCTGAATAGGCACGGGTATCCGACTGCAGAAGCGCTCTACGAAAGCGCGATGCGACATGTGGAGATTTGTGAAGACGCCGGGTTTCGAGATGTCGTGGTTTCAGTCAAGTCCACGGATGTGAAGCTGATGATCGAGGCCTATCGATTGGTCGCTCAGCGTACGGACATTCCTCTCCACCTTGGAGTGACGGAGGCTGGTCCGACACGAG
>JBHHZW010000013.1:0-16324 GCA_046758305.1 Bacteroidota bacterium
CCCTCGAACAGGTGGCGAATGAGTTTGAATCCGTTCACAGGCGTCTGGTAAAGGAACTGGAATCTATTCCGGACGGAGAGCTCGTCTTCAAGGGAGGGATCGTCGATTGGCTGGTGGATAGCACCTCAGTACACTATTCCGAACACCGCAGGGCGCTCGAGGCAACCCTATCTAAATTCAGCCCAGACTCAGCAGCATGAGGAGTTGAGTGAAAGCCGTCATCACCAGTGCGGGTCGAGGTACGCGGCTTCGTCCCATCACGCACACGCAGAACAAGCACCTGATCGCTATCGCGAACAAGCCGATGCTGCACTACGCCATCGAGTCGGTGCGGGACGCGGGCATCACGGAGATAGGGATCGTGGTGCCGGCTGATAGTAACGAAGTGCCGAATGCCGTCGGAAACGGGATGGCTTGGGGAGCGAACATTACCTACATCCGACAAGAAGGACCTCTCGGTCTCGCCCACGTCGTGAAAATTTCCCAGCAGTTTGTCCGGGACGATGCATTTCTCTTCTACCTTGGTGATAATATCGTCCTGGGGGGAGTCAGGCGATTTGTCGAAGCGTTTGAACGATCCGGATGCAACTGTCTTTTGACTCTTGCGAAGGTCAAGGATCCTCAACGCTTCGGAGTACCGGTGTTCAGGGGAAATCGAATCGTGGCGGTCGAAGAAAAACCCAAGCAAGCGAAAAGCAGTTATGCGGTAGCAGGCATCTATGTGTACGATCATCACATCTTTGAGGCTGTCAATAACATCAAGCCGAGCGCTCGCGGCGAATTGGAAATTTCCGACGCACACCAGTATCTGATCGACCGAGGACGGAACGTAGAGTACTGTGAACTCACGGGCTGGTGGAAGGATACAGGCAAGCCTTCAGACCTTCTGGAGGCGAATCGGCTGGTCCTCGAGAACATCGAACCGAGGATCGAAGGAACCCTGGACGCGGCCTCCGATGTGGCTGGGCGAGTCGTGATTGAAAAGGGAGCGACCATTATGAACAGCAAGGTCCGTGGGCCGGCGATCATCGGTGAACAGTGTGTCATCGAGGAGAGCTACATCGGTCCGAACACTTCGATCGGGTCGAGGACAACGGTCCGGAAGAGCGAGGTGGAGTACAGTATCATCATGCAGGATTGTCGGATCGACAGCGTCGGAATCCGGATCGAAAGCAGCCTGCTGGGGAACGACGTGGAGGTTGTGCTGGTTGACGGCCGGCCACGTGTGCACCGTTTTATGATTGGAGATCAGAGCAGGGTAGAGGTGGCGTAGGACGCGGTCGCGGCTGACGTTCGATTGCCATAGTTTGACTGCGCGAGAGGTTCATCCGGCCTCGGCGGCGATTATCAAATTGAAGAGAGCATGGATGTTTGCCCTTCCAGATCGCAAGGCTTACCATGACTGGCTCGTTCGAGACGATCCTCTTTGAACAGCGAAATCACATTGCGGTTGTAACCATCAACCGACTGGAAAAGCTGAACGCGCTCAACCGGAAGGTCAAATCCGAATTGAGGGAGGTTTTCTCTAAGATCAAGGATGACGACGCGGTGCGTGTTGTTATTCTGACCGGAGCGGGAGACAAATCGTTCGTCGCAGGTACTGATATCAAGGAACTCACCGACTTGGATCAGGAAAAGGGAAAAGAATTTTCTGCGGCGGGACAGGAGCTCTTCAACCTGATTGAGAACCTCGGAAAGCCAGTGGTTGCAGCTGTCAACGGATACGCACTCGGTGGAGGATGCGAGCTCGCACTCGCGTGTCATATCCGGATTGCGGCGGAAAACGCGAGATTCGGACAGCCCGAAGTGACCCTGGGAATCATCCCCGGCTACGGTGGATCACAGCGGCTTGCCCGCCTCGTGGGGAAAGGTCTTGCGATGGAACTCATCCTCACAGGCAATCAAATCGATGCGCAAGAGGCACTTCGAATCGGTCTGGTCAATAAATTGGTTCCCCAGACCGAACTCCGGAAAACTGCGGAGACGTTTGCCGAGTCGATCGCTTCTAAGCCGCACATCGCCATTCGGATTGCCCTCAAGGCGGTGAATGTAACGGACGAGACCAACCTGACGGATGGCCAGGAGCTTGAGGCGACGCTCTTCGGCCTGTGCTGTGCGACAGAGGATTTTCGCGAGGGCGTTGCTGCATTCCTGGAAAAACGGAAGCCGTCGTTTCGCCATCGGTGAGGAGAGATGAGGAACTGGTCAATTTCTGCACAACTCAAAATTTGGGTTGCGGTCGGTCTTGCGGTGATCTCCCTTGTACTTGTGCTCGTGGGAAAAGTAGTTCAAGATCAACAAACGGAAGCCGAAGTGCTCCAGCCTCTCGACCTTAGCATCGTTCAAGCGCATATCGACGCAGAGATCGATTCCTTGCTCGTGAAGCGCAGCGTCCAGGTCGAAAGGTCTCGAAAGCGAACGGTTCCCCAGACAGGAATCGTCGGGGGAGCCTCAAAGCGGACTCTGTCCGACCTTTCTCGCGTTGAACGTGAGGTCGTAGTTTCGAAATCGTTCTCGACTATTGACTTCAACCGACGGCTCAGCAATCTCGGAGCTCGCTACGGGATGCAGGTCAGCGCAAGAGAAAACCGAAAACTCAGAACAACGTCGATGGACCTTCAATACCGGGGCACGACAATTGAAACGATTCTCTTTGTCACCAGGAAGTAACGAGAGTTGAGCCGCCAGAAAGAGTGGCGGGTTGACTGGTGCAGCGGACTGAACCCTGTGGAATTCCTATCAGAGGAGGAGGTTCTGTTCAGCCAGGGGTTCGCACTAAAGGCGCATTGAGCCTTAGGCTTATCAGCCCTGGCTGAGATGAGCCTCCGGCTCAGAACGGAGAAATTGAACGGAAAATGTCGACAAAGGTGCAGTCTTCAGACATAATGGACAAAGTTGTCTCCCTGGCTAAACGGCGGGGGTTCGTTTTCCAGTCGAGTGAAATCTACGGCGGTCTAAGCGGGTGCTGGGATTACGGTCCGCTCGGCGTTGAGCTGCTCCGGAATATCGAAGAGCAGTGGTGGAAGGATATGACTCTGCGCGATGACGTCGAGGGCATCGACGCCTCGATTCTCATGCACACGCGCGTCTGGGAGGCCAGCGGTCATGTCGAGCATTTCACGGACCCGATGGTGGACTGCCGGGAGTGCAAAGCTCGTTTCCGAGCAGATGAGCTCGAGGAAGCCATGTGCGGGAACTCGGCCTATAAAGGGCGCAGGGCTCTCAAGTGTCAAGAGGAAGGGAAGTTCACCGACGCGCGACGTTTTAACCTGATGTTCAAGACGTTCATTGGCCCTGTGGAAGACGAGAGCGCAGTTGTGTATCTCCGACCGGAGACAGCCCAGGGAATTTACGTGAATTTCTTGAACGTGCAGTCCGCTTCGAGGCAGAAACTTCCGTTTGGGATAGCACAGATTGGCAAGGCGTTCCGAAACGAGATCAACACGAAGAATTTTCTTTTTCGGACTCGCGAATTCGAGCAGATGGAGATGCAGTACTTTGTGAAGCCGGGAACGGACGACACGTGGTTCGATTACTGGCGAGAGCAGCGCTGGCAGTGGTTCCTCGACCTCGGTATGCGTGCGGAGAAGCTCCGATGGCATGAACATGAACCACACGCGTTAGCGCACTATGCGAGGCGAGCGTTCGATATTGAATATGAGTTTCCGTTTGGTTGGGGAGAGATCGAAGGGGTCCACAACAGAACTGACTACGATCTTTCACGCCATCAACAGTATTCCGGCAAAAGCCTCCAGTACTTTGACAGCGATACCAAGGAGAAATTTACCCCATACATCATTGAAACATCCGCAGGTGCGAGCCGATTCTTTCTCACGTACTTGATCGAGGCCTACCGGGAGGAGATGGCGCCGACAGCGGCGGGTGGTGAAGAGCGGCGAGTGGTACTCAAGTTCCATCCTAGCTTGGCACCTCTGGAGGCGGCGGTTCTTCCCCTGGTCAACCGTGATGGCATGGACGAGTTCGCGCGGAAGCTCACAAAGGATCTCCAGCAATACTATCGCGTGTTCTATGATGACAGTGGTGCCATCGGACGACGATACCGTCGACAAGACGAAGTGGGCACTCCGTTTTGCTTCACGGTCGACTCGCAAACACTCCAGGATCGAACAGTGACGGTCAGGGACCGCGACTCCATGCGGCAGGACCGGATCAGTACAGACTCGGTTCGATCGTATCTGGATGAGAAATTGCACTAATCGCGACTCCCGCGGTCAGTCTGTTCATCTCCGCCTTTAGCTAAGACGAGATCTCGATCCTACTCGCCGTTCGGCGCAGCGGGCTTTGCAGGATCAGACAATTTACCCGATTTCTTCTCGGATATCTGGTTTGTTCGTGAAGGGATCGGGTTTTTATTCAGATCCGGCGTCGTTGTGTGTGTTGCTTCACGTATCAAAATTTGCTATCATGTGAGGGTCTTTACTCAACGGTCCTAGAGGGATCCCCTTGGGAGATCGGTCACCGACTTGGTTCGTTACTTCGCATCCAGCCCGCTCCGCGCCCGCCTGAACGACATAGTCGGGCAGGTTCTGGCGGGCCACCCCGCGCGTTTCATGCAGGAATCCATCGGCAAATTCATCTTCTTCAACGAGTTCAACAACCTCCGTGCTGGATGGCGGATTGCAATTTTCTTGGTGCTTTTATCCTCTGTCTATTCCCTCCTTTCCATTCTGCTGCAGAAGTTCGGAATTCTCAGTCAGCTTGCCGTCGTTGTTCTCTACTACGGGTGTGTGGGATTAGCGACATTTGTGAATCTCCATTTCGTCGACAAACGACCATTTAAGGCAGTCGGATTGTCGTTGCAGAAGCGGGCCATAGTGGAAATTGCGCAGGGCGTCGGAATTGGATTCGCGCTTGTCGCTGGAATTTTTGTCGTTCAGTATAGCCTGGGGTTCGTCGAGCCGAGCCTGCGAAATTGGGCTTTGGAGGACTTGGCGCGCTCCCTTGCAGCAATTCTCCTCTTCTTTGCGATCGCCGCCTTCGGTGAGGAACTGATGTTTCGCGGATACGTGTTTCAAACCCTCATCGAAGGAACGAACCCCCGAACGGCGATCATCGTGATGTCCATCTTCTTCGGCGGGGTGCACGTGGCCAATCCCAATGTCGGTCTCCTCTCGTTGCCAAACGCTCTTCTCGCTGGCTTGAACGTCATACTCGCTGGAGTTTGGTTTTCTTTTGCGTACCTCAAGACGAAATCGCTCTGGTTTCCGGCCGCTCTCCACATATCGTGGAATTTTTCCGAGGGCTTCTTGTTTTCGTTCCCAGTGAGCGGATTCAACTACGGTGACAGTTCGCTGTTCTCGCTCGAACAATCAGGCCCCAGTTGGGTGACTGGCGGACCCTTCGGCCCAGAGGGGGGAATTCTCGTCACTGCTGCGCTCTTCGGTTCGATGATCTTTATACTGAAATCTCCTCACATTCGTGTTGGCGAGGAAGCGTGGAATCGGCAAGAATTCCTCTTGAGCAGCCTACTCCCGAAGAACGGCTCTCGAAAGAAACTATGAACCGATGGCTTCTGGTTCTCATCTTGCTCTTTCCGATCGCCAGTCCGGCGCGTGGTCAGACCATCGTGGAAGGCAAACTCGACCAGATTATCGTTCGGGGGATCGATCGTATTTACAACCTGGAATTTCAGGAAGCTGAGCGGCTTTTTGCGA
Organism: Bacteroidota bacterium; assembly: GCA_046758305.1. Lineage (GTDB taxonomy): Bacteria > Bacteroidota > Ignavibacteria > UBA10030 > JAZGDE01 > JAZGDE01. The sequence continues at coordinate 5,676 of JBHHZW010000013.1, forward strand.
ACGTCGTGGACACCATGTCGAATCATCCAGTTGGGCATTTCTTCCTTGCAATGACTGATTGGTGGAGAATTCTCATCGACCGCGAAAATGAGGCCCTGGAAAAGCGGTTCTATCAGCGACTTGACCATGTGATTGATCTCTGTGACGATCGTCTTGACAAGAACAAAACGGATTACATCGGGCTTCTCTTCAAAGGCGGCGCGCTTGGGTTTCGCGGACGACTTCGCGCGCTAAAGTCCCAGTGGATACGTGCAGCCAATACCGGGAAGGCGGCCATTGATATCGTCGATTATGCCTTGAAGGTCTACCCGGAGAATTACGATCTCTTGTTGGGATCTGGCGTGTACAGCTACTACGCGGATGTGATACCCGACGAATACCCTCTCTTGAAACCGTTCATGTTGTTCTTGCCGAAAGGAGACAAGCAGGCAGGCATCGAACAGTTGACGCTGGCGTCTCAGCATGCCCGGTACGCTTCAACGGAAGCGACGTACTTTCTCTTCCAGTTGTACTTCCACTACGAGAAGCAGTACCTGAAATCACTCGAACTTGCTCATACACTCCATGAAAAATATCCTCGAAACGCACTCTTTCATCGGTACGTGGGAAGATGTTATGCTGTATTGAATAGGTGGGAAGAAGTAAAAGCAGTTTTTGACGACGTGCTCGCCAGGTATCTCGTCCACCAGCCAGGATACAGTAACTTCGTGGGCAGGGAAGCTTACTACTATCTCGGGGCGTATTCCATGAGCAGAGGACAGGATAGCCTCGCGTTGGCGCATTTCTTTCGGTGCGATGAGCTGAGCCGCAAGCTCGATCGAGAAGGGGCGTCAGGATTCATGGTGATGGCAAATTTGAAAATCGGGATGATCTATGACACCCAGGGGAAAAGGGAGCTGGCGATTCAGCAGTACCGCAAGGTACTCGCGATGAAAGACTACAACAAAGCGCACAAATCGGCGAAGCTCTACCTGAAGACTCCCTACGGACAATTCTAGATACCCCCATGGACTACAGCTGGCTCTCCGTGCTTCCCCCAGTCCTTGCCATTGTTCTCGCGATTTGGACCCGCCAAGTGTACGTTTCCCTCTTCCTCGGTATCTGGTTCGGCTGGACGATCCTTTCGGCCTGGAATCCGGTCACTGGGCTGGCGAAGGCCGTTCAGGCGTGTGTCGGCGTCTTTCAGGATGCGGGGAACACACGTGTGATTATTTTCAGCTTGTTCGTCGGTGCATCAATCATGCTTATGCAACGATCCGGAGGAGTACAGGGTTTCATCAACCTGACACTCCAAAGAAAACTCGTTCGCAGTCGCCGCGCAGCCTTTCCATTTCTATGCCTTTCTTGCTTACTTTCTGGTGATCTTGACTTCATTAACTGGAAAAGATATTGGCCCGATGAAGAAGGCAGAGTTCCGTGCAATGAATGAGGGCAAGCTGTTGGCCGATGGAGCGGTTCCGGTAATCTCGGAAGAAGTGACGCTGATCGAACCGAAGCGGGGAGTTCCTGCACGAGCGCGCAACATGCTGGTTCCGGTCGCAGCTATGGTCCTGATGATGCCGGTTGGTCTGGCAATCACCGGTCACGGTGACTTAACCGCAGGGTCCGGCTCAACGGCAGCCTTGTGGGGGGTACTGGCGGCTGTGATTGTTGGATCGGTCATGTATCGAATGCAAAAGATTTTGACCGGGCATGAGCTAACGAACCTGATCATCAAGGGCATGGGAGGACTCGTTCCGCTTGCTTCGCTCATGGTGTTTGCGTTCGCCATCGGAGACATGACGAGGGTGCTCGGGACTGGAGAGTTCGTAGCTGGCGTTGCGAGCGAGACGCTCAGTCCTGTCTATATCGCTGCCATCGTTTTCATTGCTACTGCGTTCATTGCCTTCTCAACGGGCACGAGTTGTGGGGAACGTGGGCTGTCATGATACCCATCGCTATCCCCACTGGCGTTGCTATGGACGTCAGTCTGCCGCTGACGATCGGTGCCGTGCTGTCGGGAGGAATTTTCGGTGATCATTCGTCGCTCATATCCGACACGACGCTTGTCTCTTCCATGTCGGCTGCGAGCGACCACATCGACCATGTCAAGACGCAGCTCCCGTATGTAATGATCGCCGGGTCGATCTCGTTGATCCTCTATCTGATTTTTGGCTTGATCTTGCATTGAGAGTCCTGTTAGCCGTTCGTGTTTCTATGTGCAACCTCACCTCAATCCCCTCCTTGGCAAGGAGGGGACTAGGCAGAGGTGGTATGTCGCCATCAATGTTGACCGTCAAATTGAACGCTACTTTCCCATGATTTCGACAATCGTTTTGCTTGGTCTCATCGTCGCCTTGGCTGAGGTTTTGGGCGGCACTCTCGTTGTGATGCAGAAGAAATGGCCGGCCAGGGTGCAGGAGTATTTTATCGCGCTGGGAGCCGGATTTCTCCTTGCGCTGGTCTTTCTCAAACTGATCCCGGAAGGAATCGAGAAGGTCGGTTCCCTAGCTCCGATCTTTCTGATCGCAGGATTTGCCGTGCTTCATTTCTTCGAGCACACGCTCGTGGGTCATTTCCACTTTGGAGAGGAAGTTCATCCTGAGGCGGTGGTGTCAGCGATTGCCAGCGTGACGGCGTTTTCTGGTCTCTTCATCCACGCTTTTTTTGACGGGCTTTCAATTTCCGTGGGGGTGCGGTTTGATTTCTATCTGGGGTTCTTGATTTTTCTCGCCGTGCTGCTCCACAAGCTGCCGGAGGGGCTCACGATTGCCTCCATCATGCTGGCTGCCGGTCGGTCGCGCAAAACGGCCTTTCTTGCCACCGCCGCGATCGGTTGTGCGACGATGATGGGCATATTGACGATCTTCGTGTTTGCGAACGTCGATGAGAAGATCACAGGATTTGCATTTGCATTTTCGGCCGGGGCAGCAACGTACGTGGGGGCCAGCGACCTCATTCCGGAAATCAATCGATCCGGAAACAGGGTCACTCCTTTGGTCGTTTTCGCAGGAATGATTATGTTCTATTTCAGTTCGGTGTGGATCGAAGAGCTATTGCGATAACGGGGAAAGTCGTTCGTGGGGTGGGAAACTCATTGACGCCATCCGAGGTGAACCAGAGCGTTCAGAGATTGGTGTGTCAGGAAAGGCGGAGGAGAAACCTAAAGACTTGTTCCGATCGTCACACGGTGCAGCGCCCCAATTTTTCCGAGTGAATTAAAGGCGTAGTCAATCGTATACCGGTCAAGAAAAACACCGGCCCCGAGCGAAAATCCCGCCAGCCCGGCTGAGATTCCGATTTTCAAATCTTTCCGCACCTCGTTGTCATACCCAATTCGTGCTCGGACGGCCTCGCTCAACGTGAATTCTCCACCAACGGAAAACGCTCTTAGTCGCGAGATCACATCGCCCGTTTCTTCATTGAGTCTATTGAAACTGATGTTCAAGAGAAGAGGCAGGTGCTCCGGCCTGAGAGCGATGCCTACTCGAACCTCCAGCGGCAAACCCTCTCTTGTGGCGATGTACTTACTGATCTGTCGTCCCAAATGAAGTATGCTCGCCCCAATGGCAAAGCGGTCCGGTGTGACTTCGTAAAACATCCCTGCGTCCAGAGCCAAAGCCGACGACTGGATATCGGCGATCGAAGAGTAGATGAGTTTTGCGTTCACACCGTAGTGGATACCCCCGGAGACGACATTCGAGTATCCGAGGACGAGAGCGAGTTCATTCGCTCCAAAAGTCCCGAGCTTGTTACCTAAGTTATCGGTCCGGGTAAACTCGCCGTAGTGAATGTAATCAATTCCTGCACCAAACCATCCGAGGTTCCGGATTTGCTGGCTGTAGCTGATGTATCCGGAGTTTACGTCGAGGAGATGTTTGAGGAATCCAAAGGCCACCTGCTTTTTCTCGAGGGTGCTCAGCCCGGCGGGGTTGTAGAAAAGCATATTGACGTCGTTTTCCACAGCGACGAAACTACCGCCCAGAGCGGCGGCTCGCGCACCGACGTCATTCCGGAGAAAGTTGTACGTTGTTTCACCGTTACCGGCGACAGCCGGAGTTCCGACGAAGACCGTTATGAAAATTATCGTGATCTCTCGTATTATCAATTCTCCTCCGGAGAATTACTCGATTAATCTATCAAAATTGCTCAAGAAACACAAGTTCACACTGATTCCGATGAATAGGTGGAATGACGTCTGGAACCTGGGCTGGTTATACATATTGGTTGCAAACGAACGGAAATATCCCTATATTGAAGTGACTTTTTTTTGGCGTAGGTTTGTTGTCGAGAGGAGCTTTGAATGAAAGAAGGGATCCATCCAGCTTACAAGCGGTCGGTCGTCACTTGTGTTTGCGGCAATACCTTCGAGACACGGTCCACGGTGGGGAATCTCAAGGTTGAAATCTGCTCGAATTGCCACCCGTTCTTCACAGGAAAGCAGAAGCTCGTCGATTCCGCTGGCCGCGTGGAAAAGTTCATGAGGAAGTACAATCAAAAGAAAAAACATAAAGCTCTACCGAAGACGGTCCAGACTTCCTCTGAAAGCGGAATCAAGTCACCAAATGCGTGAATTCTCTACGGTAAACGCACAGTCGTAGGATGTGAACAAGAGAATCCCGCCGCGCGCGGGATTCATTATTTTTGAGCTTTTTCGTTTCCGCTTATGCATCTCTGTTTATTCGAGGACAACCTCGTTACCAATCTTTACCCGCTTGTTTACTTCCGGCCCGTCTACGCGCTTCGGTGTGGGATGTTGACCTTGGAGCAGAAAATTCTCGCTCAGTTCCCCGGGGCACATGTAGCGCTTCATGCTCGCGCTTACCTCAAGAATTACTTACGAGAGCTGCATCCCGGTAGATCGGTGAACGAAATTGCCGCCGACCGATGCCTGCTCATGAACGGAAGACTCCTTGCAGACTCCGATGTTGCGAAGCAGGTGGCGACGAAAGGGGATGAAGACGGGGTCTTTGTCAACGGGGACATACCCGTAGCGGCTTGGGTGAGTGGAAATCGCCTTGGGCATTTAAAGCGAAAGATGGCAGAGGGAACATTCGGGATAGGCGATTTTGATGGACTTCCCCGACGAGAGATCGGGGCGAGGCTCGTCCAGTATCCTTGGGATCTGCTGAGCGCGAATGCTCAAGAGATCTTCTCAGACATTGCGATCACGACAAAGCGGAGCAAACAGAAGATTGAGGGGAAGATCCATTCGGGTGCGCATCTAGTCAATCGCAAGCGGATCTTCGTCGGGAAGAGGTCCAGCATCAAGCCGGGTGCTGTTCTGGACGCAGAGCATGGACCGATCTACATCGGTGACGACGTTCAGGTGTATGCAAATGCGGTGATTGAGGGTCCCGCCTTCATCGGAAGCGGTAGCATCGTAAGAATTGGTGCAAAGATCTATGGGATGACAAGCATTGGAGAAGTCTGTAAGGTTGGTGGGGAGATTGAAGGATCAATCTTTCACGCCCACGCTAACAAACAGCATGATGGATTCCTCGGCCACTCTTACATTTGTCCGTGGGTGAACCTTGGAGCCGATACAAACAACAGCGACTTGAAAAATAACTACAGTTCTGTTAGAGTCTCTATCAACGGGGAGCTGGTCGACAGCGGTCAGCTGTTCGTTGGCCTGTTCATGGCTGACCATTCGAAGTCGGGCATCAATAGCATGTTCGATACCGGGACAGTCGTCGGCGTTTCCTGCAACATCTACGGTGCTGGAATCCCTCCGAAGTTTGTGCCGTCATTTTCGTGGGGGGGCAGCGAGAGGCTGGTTGAGTACAGGCTCTCAAAGAGCATGGAAGTTGCCAGAAAGGTTATGGAACGCCGCAACGTTCGCTTCACGCCGGCCTACGAATCGGCTTTTCGAGCTGTTTTTGCCCTAACCGGCGGTGAGCGAGAGAGGTCGGGAGTTCATTGAAGTGAGTGTCGAGGAGTTGAGAGCTCTTTCATGTTGGTGGTGAGGAGTCAATGGAACAGACTGAAACGAAAGAAATTCCGAGGGAGCTGTTTTTCGGCCCACGTGGCACTGCGGTGAAAATTCTGAACCGCGTTGACCGCAGCGGCGCGTACCTCGATAAACTGCTCGATACTGAGCTTCGCTCGATCGACCTGAGCGATGTAGATAAGGGTCTTCTCGCTGAAGTTGTCCACGGAGTCCTGAGGTGGCGAATGAAGTTAGATTGGGTCCTGAATGGATTTTTTCACGGAAATTTTGTCAAGGCGGACGTTACGATCAAGAACTCCCTGCGCGTTGCATTGTACCAGATACTCTTCCTCCAAAAGATCCCCTACCACGCTGCTGTCGATGAGGCCGTCGAATTCGTCAAGCGGATTCGTGGTGACAGGGCCGCCGGGCTCGTGAACGCGGTGGTGCGGAATATCATCCGGAATCTTGATGGCATCCGTTATCCGCTGCTCGAGGAGGACCCCATTCAATATCTCGCAGTCGTCTACTCTCATCCGCTCTGGATGGTGAAACGATGGGTAGACCGCTATGGGTTCGTGGAGACGGAGAAACTCCTTGCTGCGAACAACGAGCGCCCAGAGCTGACCTTACGGATCAACAAGCTCAAGATGGACTCGGGTCAATTTCTTGCCGCCCTCGATCAGATGAAAGCGAGCTATCGTGGGTCGACGTATATTGATTATTTCGTCCGAGTTCGCGGCATTTCGGGCATATTGCAGCTGGACATCTTTCGGAACGGGTGTTTTAGCATACAGGACGAAAGCGCTGCCTTTCCCTCTCTCTTGCTCTCACCGCAACCTGGTGAGCGCATTATCGACATGTGTGCCGCCCCGGGTGGGAAGACGACCCACATCGCGGAGCTGATGAAAAACACCGGCGAAATCATTGCTGTCGATAAATATGAGAGCAAGCTCCATCTTCTCAGAGCGAGCTGTGACCGACTTGGTATCAAGATCGTGAAGCCCATGGTCGGAGTGGATGCCCGCGAACTGGACACGGCCATCGCTGACCGAATTCTCCTCGACGCTCCCTGCTCCGGATTGGGAACGCTCACCAAGAAGCCGGATATCAAGTGGAAGCGAGAACCAGAGGATATCGCTCGACTCGCTCAAATGCAGATGGAGCTACTGAACAACGCAGCTCGCTTGTTGAAGCCTGGCGGGGTGTTGGTCTATAGTACCTGTACTATCGAACCGGAGGAAAATATCCTGCTCGTCAAGAACTTCATCGAAAATCATCCAGAATTCACCGTCGACGACGCGTCAAGATACGTCAACCGGGACGTCGTGAAACCGGAGGGCTACGTCGAAACTCTCCCTCACAGGAATGGTATGGATGGTTCCTTTGCCGTTCGGCTCGTCAAATCTTCGCGTCCTGCGGGCTGAACGAACGAGGCTCGAGGTGCTCTTCTTATGGATACAATGAAGGCGGTGGTGAAAACGACCCCGGCTCGTGGTAAGGACTGGGAGAAAGGCTTTCGACTGATCGAGAAGGAAGTGCCGAGAATTGAAAAAGCTACTGATGTGAAGATGCGAGTGGTGGCGGCAGCAGTGTGCGGTACCGATGTGGGAATCTACAACTCAAAGGACTTTCTCCGCGAGGAGATGTCGGTCGTCCAAGAAAGCGAGATCATAGTGGGACACGAATTCTGCGGAACGATCGTGGACGCAGGAGCCGATGCGCGCTTCCAACTGGCGAAACTCCTTGTCAGCAAGTCCGGTGAAAGCGAGCCGATCGCCGACTATGTGCGGGGACGGAATCCAGCGGAGATCGCGCGTGACAAGAATCTGATCGATTTCCTGAGCGGCAAATTTTATAGCTCGGCAGAAATGCACATTTCGTGCGGAACGTGCTATCAGTGTCGGATCGGAGAGAAGCACGTCTGTCGAAACACGATCATCAAGGGGATCCAAGACGACGGAGCCTACGCAGAGTTTTTGACCGTGCCTGCAGAAAACGTGCGGATATACTACGACAGCGAAATTCCGCCCGGAGTCATTGCATTCATGGACGCGATCGGCAATGCAACACACACTGTGCAGTCCGTCGACATTCAGGGCAAGAACGTAGCCGTCCTCGGCTGTGGCGTCCAGGGCCTCATGGCAACGGCGGCCGCCAAGTACGCCGGGGCGAAGAGGATCTTCGTGAGCGATGCTTCACACGGAAAATTCTCACACGAAAAGCTTACCAACAGTCGCTTCCGTCTGGCCAGGTTCTATGGCGCCGACGAATGCTTCGACGTCCATATCGACCGGGAGCGAGAAGCGTTTTATCAGACTGTTAAAGAACGGACAGACGACACGGGGGTCGATGTCGTGTTCGAGATGTCGGGAAATTACAAAGCCTATGAAGACGCATTTCGTGTCGTGCGGATGGGTGGAGTGATTTCGTTGCTCGGCTTGCCGGGCGGACAGATGGTGGTGGACTTCTCCAAGGACATTATCTTCCGCGGCATCACGATACACGGTATCATTGGTCGGCGAGTTTTCGAGACCTGGGATCTGATGGAGAAAATGTTGAAGGCTGGATTGGCAAAGCAGTTCATTGACTCGGGATTCATCACCCACGATCTTCCACTTGAAAAATACGAAGAGGCGTTTCAGGCGATCACGGAAGGAGATGCCGTCAAGGTTTTGTTGCGTCCATAGTTTCTCGGGAACTGGCATCGCGATTCTGTTCTATAATTTTCTGCTTGGGATGGATTTATCATCCGCCGCCCTTCGGGGGCGTGCGCCCTCACACCCCTTACGGGGTCGTAGACCGCCCATCTCACATCTTCCGGCTTCTGTGCACGCCGGCCATCTCCCGCTCCCTAGTCATGCCTACAACAAGCGGAATCCCGCCCGTCCCGCTATGGCGGGACGAGTTCTCGTGGGGTCCTCCTGCCTCGGGACGGTACGGACACGGCGGAACCTGGTCGAGGTGTGATTTGGCTATGGGCGAGGTGTCGAGCCTCGACCGTGTCAGGGCTCCACGCCACAAGAGCGTTTGGTTCGTAGGGGTTCAAGATTTTCCCCTCCCATAAAGGCCCACAAGAGTGGAGGTCGATATGGTTGATGTTCACACAACGATTATGCAGGAACTCGCGCGTCTTCGAGAAACCAAGACCTACAAGTACGAAGTTCCGCTTCAGAGCCCCCAGGCTGGAGTCGTGACAGTCAACGGCCGAGAGGTCGTGATGCTCGCCTCCAACAATTATCTGGGGCTCTCGAATCACCCGTCAGTAAAGAAAGCTGCAGTTGAAGGGATCAGGAAGTACGGCTACGGTGTGGCCTCGGTCCGTTTTATCTGTGGGACACAGGATATCCATTTCCAACTCGAGAAGAAGATTTCGAAATTCGTCGAGTGCGAGGATACGATTCTCTTCTCTTCCTGCTTTGCCGCAAATGAAGGATTCTTCGCTTCCCTGACGAATGAGAGACTCGGTTTTGAGAATTACCGGGATGTCTACTACAGCGACCGTTTGAATCACGCGAGCATCATCGACGGCCAGCGGCTGTGCCGAGCTGAAGTCCTCGACAAGAAAATATACAATCATGCAGACGTGGGACATCTCGAACAACTTCTTGAAGAAGACAGGAATAAGGACTACCGATTCCGCATCATCGCGACTGATGGGGTGTTCAGCATGGAGGGCGATTTAGCTCCACTGGATAAGCTGGTCGGGCTAGCGCATAAGTACAATGCGATGCTGCTCGTCGATGATTCCCACGGAATTGGAGTCGTTGGGAAAACGGGTCGAGGGACACCGGAGGAAAAAGGGGTCCTTGGCACGGTGGATGTATTGACGGGAACACTCGGGAAGGCGATCGGCGGTGCCTCGGGTGGGTACATTAGCGGCAAGAAAGAGATCATCGAATATCTCCGGCAGAAGTCGCGGCCGTACACGTTTTCGAACTCGCTTCCGGCACCGATTATTTTCGGAGCGCGGGCTGCTATCGACCTGCTCATGAAAAATAACTCGATCGTGCGAAGGCTGCACGAGAACACTGCGTATTTCAGGAGGGAGATCAAGAACCTCGGCTACACGATCATCGATGGAACACATCCGATCGTGCCGATTATGCTCGGAGAGGCTTCCCTTGCTCAGGATATGAGCGCAGCGTTGCTGAAAGCAGGCGTGTACATCAAGGGCTTATGGTTCCCCGTCGTTCCTCGCGGCGAAGCACGACTGCGAGCCCAGATCTCTGCAGCTTTGACGAAGAAAGATCTCGATCGCGCACTGGATGCGTTCAAGAAGGTAGGAAAGAAGATGAAGGTGGTTTGATTGTCCCACCAAAAGGTGGCGAGACTTCGGAGATGATTCAATGAATAGAAGATGCATGGTTGCCGATCAGATATTGCAGGCCGTAGAATGCCCGCTGGTCGACTGAGGTTTCGATCGTTATCGTGCGCTGATTCGACCTTTCGGCCATTCAGCACGCTCATCGAAACAGGTCATGTGCGAATTCGTTGACTTTCCCTCATTTTCTCGGTAACTTGGGCATATTTCGAAATTTCTTTTCTTACAACCATACATAACGTGATTGAATGAGGCCGTTGACGAAGGAAAACATTCTCGATGCGCTGCGACTCGTAAAGGATCCTGACCTACACCGCGATATCGTGACGCTGAACTTTGTGAAGGACATACGGATCGACGAAGGGAACGTCGGCCTCACAATCGAACTTACGACTCCTGCCTGTCCCGTCCGCG